>NZ_DAIQAT010000007.1:0-59381 GCF_036781545.1 Tabrizicola sp. | reverse complement strand
CCGATTTCGAGACCCGCATGATCGCCTCGCCCGTCGCGACCTGATCGGCCAGCGCGTCGCTTTTCAGCTTGAAGAACCCTGCCATTCCGCCCTCTCTCTCTGTCGTATGGTCTGTGGTCACCTAGGGACCGACTGTTCGGTGGGTCCGTGATGACACCGTGAAATGCCCGGCGCAGCGCCGACTCCGGGCTTGAACGTTTCCGGCAACCGCCCTCCAATGCAAGCATGAAACCGACCCCGGCCGAGATGATTGCACGGATCAGCCATGCGCTGGAACCTGACTTCAGTGTCCTGCCGCTTCATGCACCGGAAGCGCCCCTGTTCCTGGCGGTGGCCCTGCCGCAGGACGAGGGTGCGACCGGGCTGAAGCCGCGGCTTCCGGCGGGGCGGGGGATGACGACCGGGCAGGCGATGATCGCGGCGGGGGCCGAGGCGCTGGAATTGCGGGCGAGCCTGGCGCAGCGCCACCTGGCCGGACTGCAGGCCTTGCCGCGACAGGACGGGGTGGCGATGGTGGCGGCGACCGATCTCCTCAGCCGCGAGAGCGTGGCCGTGCCCGCGCAAGCCGTCTATCTCGACTGCGCGGCGGCGCTGGCCGAGCCATTGCGGGAGGATGCCGATTCCACCGGCTGCGCGGCGGGGGCGGACACTGCCGCCGCGCTGGCCGTGGCGCTGTGGGAATGCGTGGAGCGGGATGCGGTGGCGCTGTGGTGGCATGGCGGGCGCCAAGGCGCTGCGCTGGGACTGGAGGTGATCGACGCCCACCAACCCCGGCTTTACTGGTGGCTGCACCAGCGGGCACGGCGGACGCAGCTTCTGGACCTGACCTCGGATATCGGGCTGCCGGTGGTGGCGGCCGTCTCTTCGGATGCCGATGGCCGGGGGGTCGCCACCGGCACGGCGGCGCGGCCCTCGCTCGCCGATGCGGCGCTGGCTGCCGTGACCGAGATGGTGCAGACCGAGGTAGGCATGGAGCTTGCCCGCGCCGCGGGAGATCCGGAGGTGATGGCCTGGACCCGGCATGGCTCGACCCGCGACCAGGTGCAGTTCCGGGCGGGCGCGGCGCGGGACAGCGCGGCCCTTCCGCATCAGGCGCTGTTGACGCGGCTGGCGGGGCTGGGGCACAGGGCACTGGCGGTGGACTTGACCCTGCCGGGCGATCCACTGGCCAGCGTCCGGGTGCTGGTGCCGGGCCTGTGCGCAATGCGGGGGCGGACAGAGGTGCCGCGCTTTGCCCGGCTGTGTCCGGGCGTCGAGGGCCCTACCCTTCCCGAGCCCTACTGAAGGACCGCCATGCCAATCGGCAGCACGCACAACATGCTTGACCAGACGGGCACGGCTTCGGCCTCGCAGTCGCGCTACATCTACCTCTTTCCGGATCTTGCGGGGGCCGAGACCGTCGGCTGTTTCGCGGGCACCACGCCACGCCAGACCTGGGAGCGGCTGCGCAGCTTCGAGGTCGCGACGCGGGTGCCGCTCAGCAACATGCCGGTCCTGCAGATGCGGCTGCCGCCGCACTACACCTATTTCGGCCAGTTCGTGAACCACGACATCTCGGCCCCGGTGGGCGATGTCGTGTCCCACGCCGGTCAGGCGCCGCTGGGCGTGGTCGGCGCGGTGGATCCGCCGGGGCTGGACCGGGCAAAGCGGGCAGGACTGGCGGTCATCCTGGGCAATTTCGCCAACGAACACCCCGAGCCCCTGATGCTGGCCAGCCTTTACGGCGACGGGCCGCAGAGCACCGATCCGGAGATCAGGGCGCTTTACGAGGATGGCAAGCGGTTCCGGCTGGGCCGGACCCGGCGCGAGGCGGACGGGGTCTTCACCAACCTGATGCTGGATCCCGCGCGGGTGATCCGCGCCACCGGGGCGCCCGACCTTCCCCGCGCGGGCGGCCTGCCGCTGATCGCCGACCGGCGGAACGACGAGAACCTGATCCTGAGCCAGCTGCATCTGGCGCTGATGCTGTTCCACAACAAGGCGGTGGCGGCACTGGAGCCGCAGTTCGCCGACCCTGTGGAGTGCTTCCGCGAGGCGCGGGCGCTGGTGACGCGGCACTATCATTGGCTGATCCTGAACGACTACCTGCCGCAGCTTCTGTCGCGCGACCTGCCCCGGCCCTTCGCCCGTTACGCCTCGCGCCTGACCGAGGCGAACCGGGTGCCGCTGGAATTCACCACGGCAGCGTTCCGCTTCGGGCATTCGATGGTCAGCGAGGCCTATGATTTCAACGCGAACTTCGGGCTCGGGGGCCGGATCTCGCCCAAAGGGGCGCGGCTGGAGGAGCTGTTCGCCTTCACCTCGCGCCGCAACATGGCGCAGGCAAGGCCGGGGCTGCCAGAACTGCCGGATCATTGGGTGATCGACTGGGACCGGATGACCCGGCTTCTGCCCGGCCGGGCGGTGCCGGGCCGCGAGTTCGGCACCGCCGAGCGGATCGACCTGAGCTTCGCCCGCGACATGCTGAACCTGGTGGGCGACAGCGACGTGGCGGTGCATGGCTCGATCCTGTTCCGCAACCTGATGCGCGGCTTCCACCGCCGCATTCCCTGCGGCCAGGTGCTGGCCCTGCGCTATGGCGTGGCGCCCCTGACCGAGGCCGAGGTGCTGGACGCCCTGCCCCTGGAGACGCAGCCGCCGGTCGGAAAAAGCCTGCGGCAGGTCGCCGGGGAAATGGGACTGCTGGCCGAGACGCCGGCCTGGCTCTACTTCCTGTGCGAGGCGCGCATCCGCGAGAACGGCGACAGGGTCGGCGCCACGGCGAGCCATATCATCGCCGATACGATGGTGGGGCTGATGCAGCTCAATCCCGGCTCGCTTCTGAACCAAGCGGACAGGTGGCACCCGCGCCAGAGCGTGCTGACCACGCCGGGGGCCGAAGGGCTGACCTCGATCCGCAAGCTTCTGCGCTTTGCGGTAAAGGATACGGTGCTTCCAGCAGAGATGTGACCAGGCGCGCGCGGCAAGGCGGGCCCGCCCTCTGGACATGGCCCCCAATTCGATTCATAGACGCGCGATCCCCGGAGACGACCCGCCCATGATCGCCGATCAGTCCCTGTCCCGCCCTGTCCGCGCCAAGGCGCTTGCCCTGGCCTTTGTGCTGCCGCTCGCGGCCTGTGCCAGCGGCACCAGCCCGATGCAGCTTTACCCGCTGCAGGGGCCGATCGCCGACAAGGACCCGACGCTGGTGATCCAGGCCACGGCACAGAACACCAGCAGCACCTCGGGCGAGTTGACCTTCCGGCTGCCGGAGCGTGGCAAATGCGTGGGCACCTGGTCTTCGCTGACACCCCGCACGGTGTCGAACTCGAAGGGCATGTCGCTGACCTGGAAGAAGACCGGCGGCGAGGTGGGACGCGAGGTCGAGACGGTCGCAGGGGTGAACAACGGCGAGATCTACGCGGTCTGCGCAGATGGCACGCGGGTGCAGGGCACCTTTGTCATCGGCTCGGGCACGGCCAGCGGGACGGGCCAGGCCTCGGACACCAACGGCAACGTCTACAAGCTGTTGTTCTGATCAGGGGCGAGCCGGGCACTTACCCAAGGATTTTACAGAAAATTCTTGGGCTTGCACAGTGCATCCTCATATTCCGCGAAGCGCGTCGTCCAGTACGGCGCGGACGGTGTCGCCCGGCACGTCGTCGGCCACGAAGGCCTCGCCTATGCCGCGCGCGAGGATGAAGCGCAGGCGGCCGTCCACCACCTTCTTGTCCTGCCCCATCAGCGCAATCATCGCATCCGCACCGGGCAGGTCGCCCGGGATGTCACGGATGTCGACCTTCATCCCCATGGCTTTCAGATGTGCGCGGACACGGCTGGGGTCTTCCTGACTGCAGAGGCCGAGGCGGGCGGACAGCTCGAAAGCCAAGGCGCAGCCGATGGCGACACCCTCGCCGTGGAGAAGCCGGTCGGAATAGCCGGTGGCCTTCTCCAGCGCATGGCAGAAGGTGTGGCCGAGGTTGAGAAGCGCGCGCTCGCCCTCCTCGGTCTCGTCGCGGCTGACGATCCCGGCCTTCATCTCGACCGACCGGGTCACGGCCCGCAGCCGCGCCGCCGGGTCGCCCGCCCGGATCGCCGGGCCGTCGCGTTCCAGCCAGTCGAAGAAATCCGCGTCGCCGAGAAGGCCGTATTTCACCACCTCGCCATAGCCCGAGAGGAAGTCGCGGTCCGGCAGCGTTGAGAGCACGTCGATATCGGCCAGCACCAGGCTGGGCTGGTGGAAGGCGCCGACAAGATTCTTGCCCTGCGCAGTGTTGATCCCGGTCTTGCCGCCGACAGAACTGTCGACCTGGGCCAGAAGCGTCGTCGGCAGCTGCACGAAGCGCACGCCCCGGCGCAGAATGGCGGCGGAAAAGCCCACCAGATCGCCGATCACCCCGCCACCCAGCGCAAGAACCACATCCTTGCGCTCGACCTTTTGCTCCAGAAGCCATTCGGTGCAGCGGGCAAGGTTTTCCCAGTTCTTCGTCCCCTCTCCCGCCGGAAGCGCCAGCGCGGTGGAGGCGATCCCCTCGGCCTCCAGCGCCGCGGTCAGGCCCGCCAAGTGTCGGGCGGCCACGGTTTCGTCCGTTACCACCGCCACACGCTTGCGGCGCAGGAGCGGCGCGATCTCGGCCCCCGCCCGTGCCAGAAGGCCGGGGCTGATCCGCACCTCGTAGGAGCGTGCGCCCAAGTCAACCGCAATTGTGTTCAAGATCAGACCTCCAGCACGTCCGGCCGCCCATGCAGCGCCTCGACTACCCGGGCAGCCATCTCCTCGACCGAGCGTTCGGCGGCGCTTTCCACCGTGATATCGGCCTGCGCATAGAGCGGCTGGCGGCGCTCGTAAAGCTCGCGCAGCGTCTCGCGCGGATTGGCGGTGCGCAACAGCGGTCGCGTCGTCTTGTGCCGAACGCGCTGCCAAAGAAGCTCCAGATCGGCCCGGAGCCAGACCGAAACGCCGACATCGTGGATCAGCGTCCGGTTGGCTTCAGAGAGGAACGCGCCGCCACCGGTGGATAGCACGCAAGGCGTGCCGCGCAGGAGACGGCCGATCACCTCGGTCTCGCGGGCGCGGAAGAAGGGTTCGCCGTCACGCTCGAAGATCTCGGCGATGGTGCGGTTGGCGGCGCGGACGATCTCCTCGTCGGAATCGCGGAAGTCCACCCCCAGCTGGCGCGCGAGCGCGGTGCCGACGGCGGTCTTGCCCGCCCCCATCATTCCCACCAGAACAACCGTTTTCACCAGTCTGGCCATGGCTCTCCGTTTCGTGACCTTCGGGCAAGGGTTTGCCGAAGCGAATTCTTTCCCTCTCAATGGCGTGAACTTTCCCCGAATGCTATATACATTCGCAACGGAACCTGCGGTGGCCACCCGGACGGGCGGACAGGCGCGGCAAGAAAGCCGCCCGGATCAAGCCGGGCGGGAGAGGACCGAGGAAGGGCATTCGGATGGGTCGGATCATCAAGGTTTTGGTGGTGCTGGTGATTTTGGGCTTCATCGGCCTGACGGTCTTTGCCTATCTGGGCGACCTTGCGCCGCAGCAGAGTGAAGTGAAGAAGCCTGTGGTGTTGAATGCGGACTAGTGCGGTCGGGTTTGTTTTCGGTCTGGTGCTGGCCGCCCCTCTGTCGGCGCAAGAGGCCAAGGGTTCTGGCGGGCCGCTTTCGGCCATCGATTGGTTGTCGCAATCGGTAGCGACCCCGGCGGTAGCGGCATCACCGGGGGTTGATACGGTCATCGACGAGCCGCCGGTGACCAAGGCCGGGGGCGCGCTTCCGGCTGTGGTGACGACATCCGCGCTTGACGGGCCGTCACCGGACGGGGCGGGCCTCATCGCGCCGAAGGTCTCGGGCCTGCCGCATGACCTCTGGGGCGCGGGGCTGACGCATGAGATCGCCGAGCGGCTGGTCACGCATCCCGACGACGACCTGCCCGCCCTGCGCCAGCTGTTCCTGACGCTGCTCTTGGCCGAGCTGGATGCCCCGGTCGATGCCGGCGGCAGGGGCGAGCTGTTGCAGGTGCGGATCGACAAACTGCTGGCGCTTGGCGCGCTGGAACAGGCGGCCGCCCTGATCGAGGCCGCGGGAACGCCTTCGACTGAGCTTTTCCGGCGAGCATTCGACGTGGCGCTGCTGACCGGAGCTCAGGACCGCGCCTGCCAGTTCATGGCGGACGAGCCGCATCTGGCGCCCACCCTGCCCGCGCGCATCTTCTGTCTGGCGCGGTCGGGCGACTGGGACACGGCCGCCTTGACCATCCGCACCTCGAAGGCGCTGAACCAGATCACCGCGGACCAGGAGACGCTGCTGTCGCGCTTCCTCGACCCCGACCTCTACGAGGGCGATCCGGTGCCCCCGGCGCCGGTTCCGGTGACGCCGCTGGACTGGATGATGTATGCCGCCATCGGCGAGCCCCTGCCGACCGAAGGCCTGCCCATCGCCTTTTCCTATGCCGAGCTTGGCCCCCGCGCCGGCTGGAAGGCGCAGGTCGAGGCGGCGGAACGGCTGACGCGGGCGGGGACGATCCCGCCGAACGTGATCCTGGGGCTTTACACCGCGCGCGACCCGGCGGCTTCGGGCGGGGTCTGGGACCGGGTGCGTGCGTTCCAGAACTTCGAGGCGGCGCTCTCTTCCGGCGACCCGGCGCGGGTGACGGCGACCTTGCCCGAAGCCTGGGCCAAGATGCAGGAGGCGGAGTTGGAGGTTCCTTTCGCCACGCTCTTCGGCAAGGCCTTGCAGGAAATAGCGCTGACCGGCGAGGCCGCCGAGATCGCGCTGCGGGTGGGCCTCTTGTCGCCCTATGCCGAAACCATCGCCCGCCGCATGAAGCCCGCCTCGGCGGAGGATGCCTTCCTGCTTTCGCTCGCCGCCGGGGACCCGAGCTTGGTCCTGCCGCCCGACAGTCTGGGCCGGGCGATTGCGGCGGCTTTCCGCGAACCCACGCCCTCGACCGAGGCCAAGGCGCTGCTGGAGGGCAACCGCAAGGGCGAGGCGATCATCGTCGCCATCGACAACATCGGGCGCGGGGTTCAGGGCGACCTCCGCGGTGTCACCGAAGGCCTGTCGCTTCTGCGGCTGGCCGGCCTTGAAAGCGTGGCGCGGCGCACGGCGCTGGAGCTGATGATCCTGGAACGGCGGGGCTAGAGCCATGGCGGAGGCCGAGGCAAGCCGGTGGATTTCGACCTTCCTCGACGCGCGGGCCGCTGAACTGGGCGCGGCGCGGAACACGCAGCTGGCCTATGGCCGCGACCTTCTGGACTTTGCGGACTGGCTGGCCCGGCGGGACCTGGGCTTCGCCGATGCGGGGCGCGAGGCGGTGGAGGATTATCTGGTCCACTGCGACGCGCAGGGCCTGTCGAAGGCCACCCGCGCACGGCGGTTGTCCTCGATCCGCCAGCTGTATCGCTTCGCCTTCGAGGAAGGCTGGCGTGCCGACAATCCCGCCCTGCGGCTGACCGGGCCCGGGCGTACGAAAAGCCTGCCGAAGACCCTGAGCGAGGATGAGGTCACCCGGCTGATGGAGGCCGCCCGGACCCGCGCCCGCAATCCGGCGGACCGGCTGCGGGACACGGCGCTCTTCGAGCTCCTCTATGCCACCGGGCTGCGGGTCAGCGAGTTGGTGAGCCTGCCGGTCGCTGCCGTCCGGGGCGATCCGCGGATGATCCTGGTCAAGGGCAAGGGCAACAAGGAGCGGATGGTGCCACTGTCCACCCCGGCCCGCGCCGCCGTGGCCGATTGGCTGGCCCATCGCGATGCCGAGGAAGAGGCGGGGCGGAAGGCAGGGCGCGCGCCGTCGCGCCACCTGTTTCCGGGCGAGGGGAAGGCGGGCCACCTGACCCGGCAGTACTTCCATACTCTCGTCAAGGAAGTGGCCGTCCTCGCGGGGATTTCGCCCGCCCGCGTGACTCCGCATGTCCTCCGCCACGCCTTTGCCACGCATCTTCTGGCGCATGGCGCGGATCTGCGGGTGATCCAGACCCTGCTCGGCCATGCCGATCTGGCGACGACCGAGATCTACACCCATGTCCTGGACGACCACCTGAAAGAGCTGGTGCTGACCCGGCATCCTCTGGCACGGAAAGCCTAGGCCGATGGCAAGCGATCCCGCCCTTCCCGCCGCCCCCGGCCCTCTCCGCCGGGTCCTGCGCTTCTTCCAGCGCGAAAGCCATGAAAACGCGATGGAGGCCCTGCGCGACGACATCGCCGGGGCCATCGCCATCGGCCATTCCGGCGGCGCGATGGAAAAGGACGCCCGCGACCGGCTGCTGGGCGCGCTGGACCTTTCCCACCGCACGGTGGACGAGATCATGCGCCACCGTCGCCAGATCGAGATGATCGACGCCGACCTGCCCCCCGGCGAGATCATCAGCCGCGTCTTGGCCTCGCCCTACACCCGCCTGCCGATCTTCCGAGACAGCGATGACACCATCCTGGGCGTGGTCCATGCCAAGGACCTGCTGCGCGAGGTCGACCGGCTGGTGCGGGGCGAGGAAGGCCTCGGGATCGACGCCTTGCAGATCGAGAAGGTGGCGATGAAGCCCTATTTCATCCCCGAGACCACGACGCTCGACGAACAGATGCGCGCCTTCCTGGCCCGGCGCACCCATTTCGCGCTGGTGGTCGACGAATACGGCGCGCTGCAGGGGCTGATCACGCTGGAGGACATCCTGGAAGAGATCGTCGGCGACATCACCGACGAATTCGACGTGGTGAAGAAGGATGCGGGGCTGACCGGGCTGGAGGACGGCGCCTGGCTGATCGACGGGGCGATGACGATCCGCGACCTGAACCGGGCGATGGACTGGCACCTGCCGGACGACGAGGCGAACACCGTTGCCGGGCTGGTGATCCACGAGGCGCAGATGATCCCGAACGAGGGCCAGGTGTTCAGCTTCCACGGCTTCCGCTTCGAGGTGGTGGGGAAACGCGAGAACCGGATCACCCAGCTGAAGCTGCGCCCGCTTTAGGCAGGTCTGCCACCCAGCTGTCGAGAGCGGCGCCAAAGGCTGCCCAGTCGGTGTATTCCTTGTCCTTGCCGGCCTCAATCGCCTCGCCCTTCTGGTCGGCGATCCGGCGCATCGCCCAGGCGCGGAAGAAGTCGTATTCGCTGAAGCGGAAGGCCCCGGCAACATGCTCGACCCGGTCGGGGGTCCAGCCGGTCCCGGTCTCGAACTCGGCCAGGCACTTGCGCAGACCCGCCCAGTCGTCGGGGTCGTTTCCGGCGGCGGAAAGCGAGACCGCAAGGAACAGTGTCGGCATCAGCGCCAGCAGGGTGGCCTGATCGGTGGCGAAGCGGGCCAGTGCCTTCTGGTAGCCTCCGGCATGCAGCGATCCGGCGAGGATGGCTGCGTCGAAGCGGGCGAGGTCCAGCCCCTCGGAATCCTCCACATTCAGAAGCTCCACCGAATGGCCGACGGCGGCCAGGCGGTCGGCGGCGAAGCGGGCGATCCTGCGGGTCTGGCCGTCGGTGGTGGCATAGGCGATCAGCAGGAACATGGCGCGTCTCCTTTCGCGCGCTGCCTATCAGATGCCGCCCCGACCCGCCCTGACCTTGGTCAAGCCGACCGCGCCATGGCGGCCGGGCGCGCGCCCTCGGCCCATTCGGCGACCGCCTCTCCGAAAGCCTCGAACAGCGGGCGCGAGACCGGATCGTTGCCCGCATTCCATTCCGGGTGCCATTGCACCGAGAGCGTGAAGCCCGGCGCGTCCTTGACGTAGATCGCTTCCGGTGTGCCGTCCGGGGCAAGCCCGTCGATCACGACCCGGCAGCCAGCCCGCGCGATACCCTGACCGTGCAATGTGTTGGTCATCACCTCGCGCGCCCCCATCAGGCGGTGGAAGACCCCGCCCTCGGTGAAGCTGACGGTATGGCGCAGCGCGAAACATTCCTCCAGCGTGCCGTCGGGCGGCATCCGGTGGTTCATCCGCCCCGGCAGGTCGCGGATTTCGGGGTGGAGCGTGCCGCCGAGGGCCACGTTCACCTCCTGGAATCCGCGGCAGATGCCGAGGAAGGGCTGGCCCCGGTCGACGCAGGCGCGGATCAAGGGCAAAGTGATCGCGTCACGGCTGCGGTCGAAGGCGCCATGGGCGGGGGTCTCCGCCTCGCCGTATTCGCTGGGGTGGACGTTGGGGCGGCCCCCGGTCAGGAGAAAGCCGTCGCAGAGGTCCAGAAGCTCCTCCACCCCCACATAGCGCGGGTCCGAGGGGATGATCAGCGGCACCGCACCGGCGACCTCGGCCACGGCGGCGGTGTTCATCGTCCCGCTGGAATGGGCGGGATAGCTGTTGTTCATCAGATAACTGTTGCCGATGATGCCCACGACCGGCCGCTTGCACTTCGCCACCTTGACCGCACCCCTGATGTCACCCTGGCCCGACCATACGCCCCGATTGCGGCCCGGAAAAGGCCCTGGGGCCGCCAGCCCGCGCACAGATCGGCGTCTATCGTGCACATCTGCGGGACAATGGGCGCGTTGCACAGCATTCGCTCACGCGGAAATGAGTTTCCTTCCCGGATGGGAAGGTTGGAAGACCCGAGCAGCAGACGAGAAAGGAGATCCGGGATGCTGAAACGCCTTGCCCTTGCCATCACTCTGGCCCCCGCCCTGCCCGCCTTCGCGCAGGACACCGGGCATGACGGTCACATGATGGGCGACATGGGGCCTGCCTCCATGGCCTTCATGGAGGCGAACACCCGGATGCACGAGGCGATGACGCAGGAATATACCGGCAATGCCGATGTCGATTTCATCCGGGGCATGATTCCGCACCATCAAGGCGCGGTCGAGATGGCGCGGGTCGTGCTGGAACACGGGCAGGATCCGGAGGTCCGGAAACTGGCCGAAGCCGTCATCGCGGCGCAGGAGGCCGAGATCACCTGGATGCAGGACTGGCTGGCGAAGAACGGCGGCTGACGCAGGGGCAGCCCCGGCGCCGCAGGACAGGCCATGGCGACCAGCAGCGGGCGGGACCTTTCCGGCCCGTGCCTGCAATGCCGCCCTTCTGTCGCATTCTGGCGGTCAGTGCCCGGCCTGTCCCCCTAGCCTGCGGGTCGGAATCAGGATCGGACCAATGCCCCACCCCAAGTCACCCCGCCCGCTGGCCGGCGTCGGCCTCATGCTCGTGGCGATGGCGATCCTGCCGTTCATCGACGTGATCGCCAAGAAACTGGGGCAGGCCGGGATGCCGATCCTGATCGTGGTCTGGGCCCGCGCGCTGTTCGGCGGGATGATGACCCTGCCTTTCGCGCTTGGCGCCGAGGGGCGGCGGGCCTTCCACCCGCAGCGACCACTGCACCATCTGGCGCGCGCGGCGCTGCTGTTCGGCGCGACCTTCCTGTTCTTCAACGCCCTGAAGCACCTGCCGATCGCGGATGCGCTGGCGATCTTCTTCGTCAACCCGCTGGTGATCGTGGTGCTGTCGGCCCTGTTCCTGGGCGAGCGGGTCGGGCCACGTCGCTGGGCGGCGGTCGCCGTGGGCTTCGTCGGCACGCTGATCATCATCCGTCCCGGCATGGTCGCGATCAATCCCGGCACGCTCTACGCCCTTGGCGCCGGGGTGTCGCTCGGGTCCTATTTCGTGATGACCCGCCATATCGCGGGGGCCGCCGACGCCATGGTGCTGACCTTCCAGACCTCAGCCATTGGGGCAGCGCTGATGACGCTTGGCCTGCCCTTCGTCTGGCAAGGCCCCGATCCTCTGCAATGGCTGATGCTGGCCGGATTGGGTGTCATCGCAACGCTTGGCCATGTGCTGATCACCAAAGCCTACGAACACGGCGAGGCCTCGCTTCTCGCCCCGCTCGCCTTCACCGAGATCATCATGGCCACCCTTGCCGGCTGGTGGTTCTTCGGCGACCTGCCGGACCGCTGGACCCTGCTGGGGGTCGCGATTCTCATCGCCTCCGCGATCTACATCTCGGTGCGGGAACGGCGGGCGAAGGCCTAGGGCCCGGTGTGACGCGTGGCCGCGGCCACCACCTGCGCCGCCGCGGCCAGCGCGCCCGGCCCGTGCGGAATGTCGAGGGCGGACATCCCGGCCTCCATCACCGCCAGCGCGCCCAGCGTCATATGGGCGTTGACATGGCCCATATGCGCGACCCGCAGAAAACCATGATAGGCCGGCTCGGTCGAGGGCGCCATGCCGAGGCCGATGCCAAGCGTCACCCCCGCCTTGCTTTCGCACCATTCCCGCAGCCGGGTGGCATGAGGGGCGCCGAAGCGGGCAGCGGTGACGGACCAGCCGCGATGGGTGGGGTCGGCCACGTTCATCCCGATGGCGGGGTTCCCGGTCGACCAGGCGTCAAAGGCGGCCCAGACCGCGCTTGCCAGCGCGTGGTGGCGCTTCCAGACCTGCGGCAAGCCTTCCTCGCGGATCATGTCCAGCGCCTCGCGCAGCCCGTAGAGGTGGCTGGTCGGCGCGGTGCCGTCCCAGATCTGGTAGAATTCCTCCGGCTCGGCGCGGGGACCCCAGGCCCAATAGGGCGAGGCAAGGTCGGACTGGCCGCAGCGCAGGCGGGCGGATTCCGAGAACCAGATGAAGGCCAGGCCGGGCGGTGTCATCAACCCCTTCTGGCAGGCCCCGACCATCACATCGACGCCCCAGTCGTCCATCCTGAACTCGTCGCAGCCGAGCGAAGCGATGCAGTCCACCGCCAGCAGCGCGGGATGCCCCGCCGCGTCGATGGCCGCGCGCAAGGCGGGGATGTCGGTCTTGATCGTGCTGGCGGTATCGACATGCGTGGTCAGCACCGCCTTGATCTCGTGCCTTGTATCGGCCCGCAGCGCCGCCTCCACCCGGCCCATGTCGGCGGGCGAGGATTTGCCGAAGTCCAGGACCTCGGCCTCGATCCCCATCGCGCGGGCCGCGTTGGCCCAGGAAAGACCGAACTGCCCCACCGCCAGCACCAGCGCCTTCTCGCCCTTCGAGAAGAGGTTGGCATTCGCCGCTTCCCATCCCGCATGGCCGTTGCCGATATAGATCGCCACATGGCCCGTGGTCCCCGCAACGGCCCGCAGGTCGGGGAAGAGGCCCGCCACCATGTCGATCAGCGGCCCTTCGTAGATGTTGGGCGAGCCCCGGTGCATCGCGCGCAGCACGCGGTCGGGGATCACCGAGGGGCCGGGGATGGCCAGATAGGGGCGGCCGTGGGCAAGGCTCATGCGTCTCTCCATCGTTTGGCCTCCATGGCTAGGCCCGCCCGCGACCAGCGTCAATGCGGCCCGCTTGAGAACCGGGGGCTTTCCGGCTAAACCCCGGACCTGACCGTCGAAAGGCTCCGCCGTTGCATCCGCCCCGCGCCTATACCTCCCGCGAGTTGTTCGGCCGCTTCTGGCGCGTCTACCTTCGGCCGCATCTGCCGATCATGGCGCTGGCTTTCCTGGTGATGATGGTCGAAGGCGCGACCCTGGGCCTTCTGTCCTACATGCTGGAGCCGCTCTTCGACCGGGTCTTCGCGCCCGGCGGGTCGGGGGCACTGATCTGGGTCGGCGGCGCGATCCTGGCGCTGTTCCTGATCCGGGCGCTGACCTCGATCATCGGGCGCTGGCTTCTGGCGCGGGTCAACCAGCGGGCCGCCGGGGCGATGCAGGTCGATCTGATCCGCCATCTCCTGACGCTGGATGCGAGCTTCTATCAAGAATATTCGCCGGGCACCCTGATCGAGCGGGTGCAGGGCGACACCGCGGCGGCGCAGGGGGCCTCGCTTCTGGTGATCGGCGGAGTCGGGCGCGACCTCGTCTCGCTGATCGGGCTGTTCGTGGTCGCCATCTCCATCGACCCGCTCTGGACAGTCGCTGCGTTGATCGGGGCGCCGCTTCTGCTGCTGCCCGCCTGGATCCTGCGGCGCTACCTGCGGCGCAAGGCGATCCTGACGCGGGAACAGGCGGGGCTCCGCGTCACGCGGATGGACGAAATCTTCCACGGCATCCAGCAGGTGAAACTGAACCGGATGGAAGACTACCAGGTGGGCCGCTTCCAGCGCATCATCCAGACCATCATCCGGGCCGAGGAAAAGACCGCGCTGGCCCGCGCCGCGATGCCCGCGCTGGTCGACGTGATCACCGGCATCGGCTTCTTCGCCGTGCTGATGCTGGGCGGCAGCGAGGTTGCCGCCGGGACCCGCACCACCGGCGAGTTCATGTCCTTCTTCACCGCCATGGCCCTGACCTTCCAGCCGATCCGGCGGTTGAGCGACTTGGCGGGCCAATGGCAGGTGGCCGAGGCGAGCCTGGAGCGTGTCTTCACCCTGTTTGACACCCGCCCCGCCGGAACCCGCCCGGCAATCAGCCGCGCCCACCCTGCCCCGGGCGCGCCGGACATCCGCTTCGAGAATGTCAGCTTCACCTATCCTGACCGGCCGGTGCTGGACGGGCTCAGCTTCACCGCCGAGGCGGGCAAGGTGACGGCGCTGGTGGGCTCGTCCGGCGCGGGCAAGTCCACCGTCTTCCAGCTGATCTCGGCCCTGATCGAGCCGCAGGCGGGCCGTATCCTGATCGGCGGGGTCGATGTGCAGGACCTCAGCCTTGCCGACCAGCGCGCGCTTCTCGCCTCGGTCAGCCAGGACGCTGCGCTCTTCGACGAGACGCTGCGCGAGAACCTGCTTTTGGGCCGCAGCGACCGCGATCCGGCGCGGCTGGCCCAGGTGCTGCGCGATGCCGAAGTGGCCGTCTTCACCGACAGCCTGCCCCTGGGCCTCGACACCCCGGCCGGGACGCGGGGCTCGGCGCTATCCGGCGGCCAGCGCCAGCGGGTGGCCATCGCCCGCGCGCTTCTGGCCGATGCGCCGGTGCTGCTGCTGGACGAGGCGACCTCGGCCCTGGACACCCGGACCGAAGCCGCCGTCTCGGCCGCCCTGTCGCAAGCCCAATCGGGCCGCACGACGCTGGTCATCGCGCACCGGCTGTCAACCGTGAAGGGCGCGGACAAGATCCTGGTGCTGGACCACGGCCGCCTGATCGAGGAAGGCACCCATGACAGCCTGATGGCCCGCGGCGGCCTCTATGCCCAGTTGCAAGAGGCACAACTGCGTGACTGAGGCTTTCGTCTGCCCGCGCCTGAGCCTACAGTTCCGTCCATGACACAGGACCGCACGATCTGGAGCCTGACCGGCAAGGACGCCCTGAGCTTCCTGCAGGGCCTGGTTTCCAACGACCTCAGCCCGCTGGAGACAGGCCCCGGCGTGGTCTGGGCGGCGCTGCTGACCCCGCAGGGCAAGTATCTGGCGGATTTCTTCGTGGTCCGCCGGGCCGAGGGCGACCTTCTGATCGACATCGCCACACCGCTGGCCGCCGATACGCTCCGCCGGTTGACGATGTATCGCCTGCGGGCAGATGTGCAGATCGCACCCTCGGGATTGCATCTGACGCGCGGCCTTGGTGCGATGCCCGAGGTCGCCCTGCCCGACCCGCGCCATCCGGCGCTTGGCTGGCGGCTCTATTCCGCCGAACCGCTGGCTGTCCCCGATGTGGACTGGGATGCGATCCGGGTTGAGCATCTGATCCCAGAAAGCGGGATCGAACTGATCCCGGACGACACCTACATCCTGGAAGCCGGGTTCGAGCGCCTGCATGGCGTCGACTTCCGCAAGGGCTGCTATGTCGGGCAGGAAGTGACCGCGCGGATGAAGCACAAGACCGAGTTGAGGAAGGGCCTGGTCCGGGTGAAGATCGACGGCGCGGCCCCGGTCGGCAGTGATATCATCGCCACGGACGGCAAGCCTGCGGGCAGGCTTTTCACCCAGAGCGGCGGTCATGCCATCGCCTACCTGCGCCACGACCGCGCGCAGGGGCAGCTTTCGGCGGGGCAAGCCGAGCTTTCGGTCGACTAGGCCGACGGGCGTCCGCTACGGCAAGAATATCCTAACCAGATGTTGAAAAACTGACCCGGCCCCCTAAATATCGGGACTGGCCCGAGGCCTGACCGACTAGATGCTGAAGGGCGGCGCGGAAGCCATGCACAGGGTGCATAGCAGTCATTCCAAACCGGAAGCCCCCGAATCATGATCAAATCGTTACAACCCTCGGACGCTGAGGAATTACAAGAGCAAGAAAAAAGGAAAAGCCGATGCTCGATACCATCGACAGCACCGCCTTCAACTTCGAGCAGGGCCAGCGCGCGCGCAAGCTGTTCGCGGCCGTTGTGCTTGCGGCTTTGGATGATGCCATTGCCGACGACAAGAAATACGGCAACGGTCCCGACCAGATCGCCCGCTGGGCACGGTCGCGCGACGGGCGCGAAGTCCTGTCCTGTGCCGGGATCGACCCGAACGAGCGTGTGGTCAAGGGCCTGATGGAATTCGTCGCCAAGGGTGTGCGGACCTCGGTCGCACTTTCCCGCGAGGAATCCGAACGCCGCCACGCGCTGGAACTGGAGCAGGCCGAAGCGGCCTGAGGCCCTATTTAGGCAAAGCCGATCACGCGCCCCGCGGGGCGCGTTTTCATTTGATACTTCAGCAAGTGGAACTGGGTCAGTCCAGGTCGCGGGCAATCAGGGCGCGGTTGATTTCCGCCCGCACCAGCTTGCGCACGTTGCGGGTGATCCGCTCGCCAAGCGCGCCCTGCAGCTCTTCCCGGATCATCTGGCGCACGATTTCCTGCAACGCCGCCTCGTCCAGCACGGCAAGCGGCGTGCCGTCGGCATCCAGGATCTCGGTCGGCATCCGCTGCGGCCCGGCCCCGTCACCGTCGTCCTCCGACAGCCCACGAGCCACTGGAGGGTCGCCATCCAGGTCCGCCGCCATGAAATCGTCTTCCAGAAGCTCCGGCGCCACATCGGGCGCAGGATCGGACACGGTTTCCAGCGTCGTTTCCTCGGGAACCCCGTCCTCCGGCTCGTCCGGATCCATCACCTCGCCCGCCGCGAGACGCGCGGCCAGATGTTCGGCCCGTCGGCGCAGCGGGATGAAGGGAACCGGCTCGTCCTCGGTCCAGTCCTGATCGAGCTGTGCCCAGGGCTCGCCGCCCTCTTCCGTCCCGGCGGAAGCGTCCGTAACCTCCTCGACCGGGGGCACCAGGATTTCCGCCTCTTCGGCTCCGAGCGCGACCTCGCCCAGCGAGACCGTCTCGGGCGCGGCCCAGATCTCGTCCTCCCACTCGGCTTCGACCAGTTCGACCGCCGCCTCCTCCGCAACCGGATCAGCGTCCTCCACCGGCGCAACGGCAGGTTCGGCGGCCGTCTCCGGCATCGGTGCATCCAGGATCAGGGGCGACAGCGGGCTGAGTTCAGAGACGACGCGCAGCGCGGGCGTCAGCAGCAGGCGATCCGCGTTCAGATCACGGGTGACGCGCCGGGGGTTCTGCTCGTTCGAGACAAGCCGCCGCACCGAGGAAACGACATCCTCGATCTCCTCGGAACTCAGGGGGCCCACCATCACGGATGTCCGCTCGCTCGCCTTGCCACAGGGCTTCAAGTTACTGCGCCAAGCCAATGCCTGGCAACAGAAATCGCGGAATGGAATATATCGGCCCGATCAGTGGCCGATCTTCTCCAGAATCCGGTCCAGCTTCTTGCCCTGGGCGCTGTGGCTTGGCGCCTTCTCGACCGCGCCGTAATAGGCCTCGGGGTCGTAGGTCGGGATGCCCAGTTGCAGATGCTCGACGGTCAGCAGGCCCATGGTGGCCAGCACCTGGTAGACCGCGACATAGCGCTGCGCCTCGGCCTCGAGCCGGGCATTGCGCGCGTCCAGCAGCTCCTGCTCGGCGTCGAGCACGTCGAGCGTCGTGCGGGTCCCCGCCGCCGCCTCCTCGCGCACGCCATCGAAGGCCGCCTGCGCCGCGCGGATCTGCAGGTCGGACGCTTCGATCGAAGCCGCCGCCACCGCCAGATTGGCCCAGGCCACGCCCACGTTCTCGACCACGCCCACCGCGGTCTGCTGCAGGGCCGCCCGCGCCGCATCCTTGCCCGCCAACGCCTTGCGCTGCAGCGCCGAGAGCCGCCCGCCAGCATAGATCGTCTGGTTCATCGTCAGGCCCAGGCTCTGCGATTGCAGGCCCTCGTCATCGGTGCGCAGCGTGACGCCCGCCCCGATGGTCGGTGCCCGGCTGGCCTTGGCTAGATCGACCTGCAGGTCCGCCACCGTCACCTGATGCTGCGCCTGGCGGATCAGCGGATGGGTCCCCCGCGCCACGCTCTGCGCCTCTTCCATCGTGCGCGGCAGGGCCGGGGCCTTGGGCGGCGGCGCAAGCTTGCCCGGATAGGCACCGGTCGCGGCCTTGTAGGCTTCGCGCGCGATCATCAACTGGCCCTGAGCCGCCGCCAGCGCTGCGCGCGAGGCCGCCAGCCGCGCCTCGGCGATGGAAACGTCGGTGCGGGTGATCTCGCCCACGTCGAAGCGATCCTGTGCCGCGCGCAGTTCTTGGGTGATGAGCCGCAGGTTGCTTTCCCGAAGCGCCACCACATCCTGCGACAGCCGCACGTTGACATAGGCCTGCACCGTGGCCAGAAGCACGTTCTGCTCCACCTGGATCAGCGCCTGGCGGGTGGCGAGCACGCTTTCCTTGGCAATCTCGATGCCCAGCCGGTTGCGGCCGAAGTCGATCAGGGTCAGCTCGGCCGACAGCGCCAGCGAGGCCGACAACCCCTCGACCACCGTGGTCCCGAGCGTGCTGTTCACCTCGGCCCGCGACCAGCCCGCCTGCGCGGTATAGCCCACCACAGGGCGCAGGGCCGACACGGCGATCGCCACATCCTCGTCCGCCGCCCGCAGCACGGCGCGGTTCTGGTCCAGAAGATGCGAATTCTTGTAGGCCGCGATCAGCGCGTCGGTCAGCGTTTCAGCCTGCGCCCCCGGGGCCGCGGCCAGCGCAAAGACCGCAACCAGTGCCGATTTCAACCAAGCCCGCATCTTCCATCGCCTTCTCATGACCCGCGGAACGATGCCGGCGGGCGGGTGTCTGGTCCGGACGGGGCACGAAAGCGCCCCGGGCCGGACAGGGCCCTACAGGGTAAAGCCGCGCGTTATCCGGAAGCCCGGCAGGACCGGGGCCGCCGCGTTGAACACAGGGCGCCAGGTGATCCGGTCCTCGATCTTGTAGCCGACCTTCGCCGTACCGAGCGCGCCATCCATGAAGACCGCGCCGATCCGACCGCCGTCCTTCAGCTGCGCGAGCAGGCCCTCGGGAATGGTCTCGACGCCACCTTCCACGGTGATCACATCGTAGGGCGCGCATTTGGCCGCGCCCTCGGCCAGCTTGCCGGTGACCACGACCGCGTTGTCGACGCCCTCTTCCGACAGGATGCGCTGCGCGTCCGCGGCCAGCGCCTCATCCTCCTCGACGGCGACGACCGTCTCGGCGAGCCGCGCGATGACCGCCGCCGAATAGCCGAGGCCGCAGCCCAGATCCAGCACCAGCTCGCCCGGCTGCACATCCAGCGCGTCCAGCAGCTTGGCCAGCGTCCGCGCCTCCAGCACCACCCGGCCCGGAGCGAGCGGCAGGTTCTCGCCGACATAGGCCGCCTCGCGCTTGTCGTCGGGCACGAAGGTCTCGCGCGGGACGGTGAGCATGGCGTCGATGATCGGGAACTTGGTCACATCCGAGGGGCGGACCTGAGTGTCCACCATCATAACGCGGCGGGTGGCGAATTCGCTCATTCTGAACTCATCGGTCTGATTGGCGTCAGCCGGAGTCTTGCCACAGATACCACGGTCCCGCAACCGGCCTTCGGTTTATTTTCATGCCTTTGGCCGAGAGGTCCCGCGACGGAAACCCCGCCGCTTTCGCCCTGCCGCTTCACAAAGTCTTCAGACTTCGAGTCGATGCTGAACCGGCAGAACAAAGGAGGACCAGATGGCCGCTTCCCGCCTTTCCCTCGCCGACGAACTCGCCGATATCCGGGCCGAAATCACCCGCCTGCAGCAGCGCGAAAGCCGCCTTCAGGCCCTGGCCGACGACCTGCCGCCGATCCCGGTCTTCCGCCGCGGCTGGCCGATCCTGCGCAGGCCCGCCGCTGCCGCCGCCGTCTCGGCCTGATCGCATCAGTCTTCGATCAACCCCTTCACGCGGGCCACGCCCTCGGCAACCAGCCTCGCGTCCCCCCGCGCCTCGACGTTCAGCCGCAGAAGCGGTTCGGTGTTCGAGGCGCGCAGGTTCAGCCGCCAGTCCCCGAAATCCAGGCTCAATCCGTCGGTGCGGTCGGTGGACCGCGCCTTCGGTTCCAGCGCTGCCTTGACCCGCGCCACCACGGCAGGCAAGTCCGCGACCCGGAAGTTGATCTCGCCCGAGGACGGAAAGTCCCGCCGCATCGCGCCGACCATCTCGGTCAGGCTGCGCCCGGACTGCGACACCAGCCGCGCCACCATCAGCCAGGGGATCATGCCGGAATCGCAGGCCATGAAGCCGCGGAAATAGTGGTGCGCGCTCATCTCGCCGCCGTAGACCGCACCCTCGCGGCGCATGGCGGCTTTCAGGAACACGTGGCCGGTGGGCGCCAGCACCGACCGGCCGCCGCCCCGCTGCACCGCATCCTGAACCGCCCAGACAACGCGGGGGTCATGGATGATCGTCGCGCCCGTCTCTTCCGCCAGATGGGCCGCGGCCAAGAGCGCCACCACATGCTCGCCGTCGACAAAGCCGCCCGCGCCATCGAAGAGGAAGCAGCGGTCGAAATCGCCGTCGAAGGCCACCCCGAAATCCGCCCCCGCCGCCCCGACCGCCGCCGCCGTCACCGGGCGGTTCTCGGGCAGAAGCGGGTTCGGAATGCCATTGGGGAAGCTGCCGTCCGGGTCATGGTGCATCCTGACGAGGTCCAGCTGGGCACCGCGGCGGGCCAGCCCCCCGGCAAGCGCATCCAGCGTCGGTCCCGCCGCGCCGTTGCCCGCGTTCACCACCAGCCGCAGCGGCCCGATCCCCGGCCCGACCAGCCCGGCGACATGCGCCACATAGTCGGCCCGCACCGCAGACCGATCCTCCCGCGCGCCGCCCGGCGCCCGGTCCGGCTCCTCGCCCGCCTCGGTCAGCGCCCGGATCCGGGCGAAATCGGCATCCGGCAGGGGCACCGCGCCGCGCCCCACCAGCTTCATCCCATTGTATTCGCGTGGATTATGCGAGGCAGTGACGCAGATCCCGCCCCCCGCGCCCAGATGCGCGGTGGCGAAATACATCTCCTCGGTCCCGGCCATCCCGAGGTCCAGCACCCGCACGCCCGAGGCCACCAGTCCCGCCGCGACCGCATCAGCCAAAGCGGGCGAGCTTTCGCGGCAATCGCGAGCCAGCACCACCGCCCCGGCCCCGGTGACGGCGGCAAAGGCCCGCGCGATGCGATGGGCGATGGTTTCGGTCAGTTCCGTCCCGAGACGGCCGCGGATGTCATAGGTCTTGAAAGCGCTCATGGGCCGGAGAGGATCATCCCCGCGCGCCGTAGTAAAGCCCCACGACATGCTCGGCCTCGGCGAAGAAAAGCCAGCGGGCGGCCAGCGCCCCCGCCAGATGCAACACCGCGGCCAGCGCAATGCCCCAGCCCCCCAGCGGCAAAAGCAGGATCAGCGCGGGAAGGGCCGAGGTGAGGACCAGCGCGATCTTCCGCAGCTTTGCCGCATGCCTGCGCCCGACGACGAAGATCATCTCGCGCTTGAGGTAGTTCCCCGCCGTATGCGCCGGGTCAAGAACCGAAGGCACCCCCAGCCGGTCCAGCCCCGTGGCAGTGCCAAGGCTCTGCCCGGCCTTCGCGAAAGCCTGGTCCCCCACCCGCCAGACCGCCAGCAGCACCGCGCCGACCGCGAGCAGCGCCAGCGGTGCCCAGACACGGCCCGACAGCATCGCGCCTCCGGCGATGGCGAAGGTCAGGAACATCACCGGCGTCAGCCAGTGGTGCCAGCGTGGCACGGCCTTGATGTGGGTGTAGATCATCGCGGTGGTGAAGACCGTGACCAGCGCCAGCGCACCGCCCAGCTGGCCCGGCAGTCGCGACAGGCCAAGGCTGAAGATGTCCGACAGGGCGACCGGGGCGAGGAGGAACAGCGTCGCCACCGAGGTCCATGCCTCGCGGCTGAGCCAGCTCGTCCGCCACTGGGTGAAGGCCTTGAGCGCGTTCTTCGGGTTGCCGAGGTGGAAGGTCGAGGCCATCAGCCCCGCCACCGCCAGCCCATAGCCCAGGCCCCACAGGAAGAAGGCCGCCCAACCCGAGGGCTGCAAGGCCCCCCAGCCGAGGAAGGCGAGGAAGCCGAAGCCAAGCCCCGACAGGGTGGAGAAGAGGATGACCGAAAGCGCGGGATGCATTCAGATCTTCCCCAGCATCCGGTCGAGCCAGCCGGCGATCCCGGTCGCCTTGACATCCAGAAGCGGCTCCAGCGGGCTTGCCGTGCCCGGCCCCTTTGCGCGGGGGGGCAGGTATTTGTTGGTGGGCCTGGTTCCCATGCCCGGCATCAGGTCATACCCGCCGCGCTCGGCCACCAGCTTCGAGACGTGGCTCTCGGGATCGGCGAAATCGCCATAGTGCCGGGCATTGGTCGGGCAGGTGCGCACGCATACGGGCTCGCGGTCCTCCTCGGGCAGGTGGTCGTTGTAGATGCGGTCGACGCAGAGCGTGCATTTCTTCATCACCCCCTGCGCGGCGTCCATCTCGCGCGCACCATAGGGGCAGGCCCAGGCGCAAAGGCCGCAGCCGATGCAGGCGTCCTCGTTCACCAGCACGATCCCGTCCTCGGCCCGCTTGTAGCTGGCCCCGGTCGGGCAGACGGTGACACAGGGGGCGTTGTCGCAGTGGAGGCAGGACCGCGGGAAGGTCACGACCTGCGCCGGACCGTCGGGGGCGCTGACCTGATAGGAATGGACCCGGTTCAGGAAGGTGCCCGAGGGGTTCGCGCCATAGGGGTCCTGGTCGGACAGGCCGATCCCCGCGTCGTTCCAGCCCTTGCAGGCGGTGACGCAGGCCTGGCACCCGACGCAGGTATCAAGGTCGATCACCAGCCCCAATTTCTTTTCGGTGGCGTGCGGCAAGGCGGTCATCGCTCGGCCTCCACCAGGCCCAGAAGTTTTCGAAAACTTTTGGCAAATTTCTTCGAAGAAATTTGGCCCCGCCCCCCGCCCGTGCGTGGCGGGTCGGGCAAGATCGGGAAGGCCGGCTCCGCCGTCCCGCGCGGATGGTCCGCCGCCGCCACCCGCTCCACCCGCACCCTCTGGTCGAACCAGGCCGCCTGCCCCGTCACCGGGTCGGAGTTCGAGAGCCGCACCCCCTTCTCCGGCAAGAGTTCCGAGATCAGATGATTGAGCAGGAAGCCCGTCGTCGCCTCGGGCGCATCGGGCGACAGCGCCCAGGCCCCTTTCCGCTTGCCGATGGCATTCCAGGTCCAAACCGTGTTCTCGTTCAGCGCCGCCATATGCGCGACCGGCGCCACGATCACCCCCGCGCGGCTCGACACCCGCGCCCAGTCGCCGGGCTGGAACCCCTGCGCTTCCCAGATCTTCGTCGGCAGATACAGGTAGTTCCGCCCCTTGATCTGCCGCAGCCAGGCATTCTGGCTGCCCCAGGAGTGATACATGTCCATCGGCCGCTGGGTCAGGGCATGGACCGGATAGCCGAAGGCGGCATCCTCGTCGCCATAGGGCGGATACCAGACCGGCAGCGGGTGCATCGCCTGCCTCAGCCGGTCGCGCAGATGGTCCGGCGGCTGGCGCGATCCATGGCCCTCCGCTGCAAGTTGGAACCGCCGCATCGGCTCGGACCAGAGGCTGAAGAGATAGGGCTGCGGGGTCTCATACAGGCCAAGCTTCACCGCCCAGTCCTGATAGGCCGCATTCCACGGCTTGTAGAACGCTGCCTCCTCCGGCACATGCGCCTGGCAGAAAGCGCCATTGGCGATGTAGCGCTGCATCTGCTCGGGGTTCGGTGCCCCCCGGCCCGTCGCCTCGCCATTGCCCCGGAAGCCCATCAGCGGCCCCACGCCGGGCCGCCGCTGGTGGTTGACGATGTAATCGGCATAGTCAGCGTATTTCGCCGAACCATCCTCTTCCACCATCCCCGGCAGGCCCAGCCTTGCCCCAAGATCCAGCAGGACCGACTGGAAGCACCTGACCTCGCGGTCGGGTTCCAGCACCGGCCAGCGGATCGCATCCCCCGCAGCGTCGGGCTCGGAGATCGGGCGGTCAAGAAGGCTGATGCAGTCGTGCCGCTCCAGATAGGTGGTGTCGGGCAGGATCAGGTCGGCATAGGCCACCATCTCGCTGGCATAGGCGTCGGAATAGATGATCCGGGGGATCAGATATTCTCCGTCCTCGCCCGTCTCCGTCAGCATCTCCATCACGCGGGCGGAGTTCATCGAGGAATTCCACGACATGTTGGCCATGTAGAGGAAGAGCGTGTCGATCCGGTAGGGGTCGCCCGCATGGGCATTGGGGATGACCATGTGCATCAGGCCATGGGCCGAGAACGGGTTTTCCCAGCTGAAGCCCTTGTCGATCCGGGCGGGTTGGCCATCGGGCAAGAGGCACAGGTCGTCGGGCGAGCGGACATAGCCCAGATGCGGGCCGGTCAGCGGCTTGCCCGGCGTGGTCACGAAATGCGGCGTCGGATGCGCCTCGACGGGCTTGGGGTAAGGCGGCTTCAGCCGGTAGCCGCCCGGCGTTTCCACCGCGCCCAGCAGGATCTGCAACAGATGCAGCGCCCGCGCGGTCTGGAAGCCGTTGGAATGCGCCGAAATTCCCCGCATGGCATGGAAGCTGACCGGGCGACCGGGCATGTCGGCATGTTCATTGCCCCGGAAGTCCGTCCAGGGACGCGGCAGCGAGATCGCCTGCTCGAACGCCACTTGCGCCAGTTCCGCCGCCAGTTGCCGGATGCGCTGCGCCGGGACGCCGCAGCGTTCCGCCACCGCCTCCGGCGCATAGTCCGGTTTCAGGTATTCCTCGACCATGTGGCGGAACACCGTCCGGTGCCCCTGCCATTCCGCGCCAAGGTCGGGTTCCACCCCCTTGCCGTCCCAGGGGGCGGGATGGCCGCTGCGACGGTCGATGACGAAAGGCTGGCTTTCGGCATTGCGGACGAAAAGCCCCTTCTCCGGCCCGTCCTGTTCGTTCACCAGCAAGGGCGCATTGGTCCATTGCGCAAGATAGTCGAGGTCGATCTTCCCCGCCTCCAGCAGGCAATGGATCAGTGACAGGATCAGGAGGCCGTCCGTCCCCGGCGTGATCCCGATCCAGTCATCCGCGACGGCCGAATAGCCGGTCCTGACCGGGTTGACCGAAATCACCCGCGCGCCGCGGGCCTTCAGCTTGCCGATGCCGATCTTGATCGGATTGCTGTCGTGATCCTCGGCCACCCCGAACATGACGAACAACTGCGTCCGCTCCCAGTCGGGCTGACCGAATTCCCAGAAGGCCCCGCCGATGGTGTAAATCCCTCCGGCGGCCATGTTGACCGAACAGAACCCGCCATGCGCGGCATAGTTCGGCGTGCCGAAATTCTGCGCCCACCAGCCGGTGAGGCTCTGGCTCTGGTCACGGCCGGTGAAGAACGCAAGCTTCTCCGGCGCCGTCTCGCGCAGGGGCTTCAGCCAAGACACCGCCGTTTGCAGCGCCTCCTCCCAGCTGATCTCCTCGAACGCCCCCGAGCCCCTTGGCCCCACCCGGCGGAGCGGCGCCTTCAAGCGTGAAGGCGCGGTGACCTGCATGATTCCGGACGCGCCCTTGGCACAGAGCACGCCCTTGTTGATCGGATGGTCGCGGTTGCCCTCGATATAGGCGACGCGGCCCGATTTCAGATGCACGTTGATCCCGCAGCGGCAGGCGCACATATAGCACGTGGTCTGCCGGACCTCGTCCGAGACCTCGCGCTGCGTCTCAACCCTCGGCTGGTTCACGCGCCCTCCCCGGCCATCACGGCCTGCGCCTCCAGCGCAATCTGACGCTCCTCGTCGGCCGGCACAACAAGGATAACGACACGGGATGTCGGTGCGTGCAGCACGGTTTCGTTCCGGGCATTGGCGGCGGGGTCGGAAGAAACTCCCAGAAAGCTCAACCC
Source organism: Tabrizicola sp. (assembly GCF_036781545.1). Classification (GTDB taxonomy): domain Bacteria; phylum Pseudomonadota; class Alphaproteobacteria; order Rhodobacterales; family Rhodobacteraceae; genus Tabrizicola. Next base: position 33,452 of record NZ_DAIQAT010000007.1, on the reverse strand, counting down.
CGAGAGGATTTCCTTCCGCATCCAGGGATCGTTCTCGCCGATGCCGCCGGTGAAGACCACCGCGTCGAGGCCCCCCATCGCGGCCACCATCGACCCCGCATGGCGGACGGCCCAATAGGCGAAATGCTGAAGCGCAAACCGCGCCGCAGGCGTGCCCGCCGCGTGCAGCGCGCGCACATCGCTGGCCCCGCCAAGGCCCAGAAGGCCGCTTTCGCGGTTCAGGATGCGCCCGGCCCGCTCCACCCCATGCAGCTCCGCCAGCCGCAGGACCGCATTGCCGTCGATCCCGCCGGTCCGCGTGCCCATGGTCAACCCGTCCAGCGGCGAATAGCCCATCGTCGTCGCAACCGAACGCCCGTTCACAATCGCGGCCAGCGAGCAGCCGTTGCCCAGATGGCAAGCGAGCAGCCGCTCTGGCAGCGGACCCCGCGCCCGCAGGATGCGCACCAGCGCGGAGAAGCTGATGCCGTGAAAGCCATAGCGGCGCAGGCCCCGGTCTCGCTCTGCCTTTGGCAGGGCATAGGTGACGGCAACATCCGGGTTCGTCGCATGGAAGGCGGTGTCGAAGGCCGCATATTGCGGCAGGTCGGGGGCGAGATCGGCAACCGCCCGGATTCCCACCAGATTCGCCGGGTTGTGCAGGGGCGCCAGCGGCATGCAGGCTTCGATCTGTTGCAGCACTGACGGCGTCACACGGCAGGTTTCCGTCAGCGCCGCCCCGCCATGAACCACCCGATGCGCCGCCGCCGTCAGCCGGTCAAGCGCAACTCCGGCCTGCGCCAGACCCTCGGCCATTGCCGCGCGGTGGCCATCCGGTCCGATCTCGCCGACGAAGGCTTTCGTGACCTCCCGTTCACCGTCGAAGAGCTTCAGCTTCAACGAAGACGAACCGGCGTTCACAACCAGCCACATCAGAGAAGCGCCTTGCCCAGCCCCAGCGCCGCAAGCCCGGCCAGGAGGATGATCGCGAAGCGGCGGAAGTCCTGCGGGTCGGTGCCGAAGAAATGCCGCCCGCCCAGCCAGTTGGCCAGCAGCGTGATCGGCAGCGCCAGCAGAGCGGCCCAGAGCGTGTCCCATGTGACCAGCCCCGCCAGCCAGTAAAGCGGCGCGGAGTAGAGGTCGAGCAGCGGGAAATAGGCGATCAGCGTGGCGCGGAATACCGCCGCGGGCATCGGCTGCGCCGCGAAGAAGGCCGCAAGCGGCAGCCCGCCCATCCCCGGTGCATTGGCGAGGCCCGAGATGACCCCGGCCACCCCGTTCGCCGCACCCTTGACCTCGCCCGACAGCCGCCAGCCCGCCAGAAGCACCGCGCACATGAAGAGCACATAGCCCGAGATCACCGCCCGCGCCGTGTCCTCGCTGACCCCGGTCAGCACCCACAGGCCCAGCGGCAGCCCGATCGCCGCCCCGCCCATCAGCCAGCCGACCCGTTTCCAGTCCACCTGTGGCCCGGCCCCTTTTGCGGCCTGTAGCGACATTACAGTTTCCAGAATGACGACAACCGCCACAAAATTCATTGGATTGGTGACAAGACTGGAGGCTGCGATCAGCAGCGCGGAGAAGCCGAACCCGGAATACCCCCGCACGAAGCCCGCCACGAGGCAGGCCACCGCCAGCCAGGCCAGCGCGCCGGGGCCGAGGTCATAGGGCATTACGGCGTCGCTTGAAGTTCGGCGAAAAGTTCTGGACGCCCCAGCCAGGTTGCATCAAACCACCTGCGGTCGCATGTCGGCCTTGGAAATTCCCGCGACCTCCACCGGCTTCTTCATCGCGTCGCGGCGGAAGGGCTCGCCCAGTTCCTGGTTGATCAGCGCCTCGATCAGCGTGGTCTTGCCCGCCATCTGGTCGTCGATCGCCTTGCGCAGGGCCGCCGTCAGCTCTTCCATCGTTCGCGCCTGCACGCCCTGCAAGCCGCAGGCCCGGGCGATCCCGGCATAGGACACATCGGTGTCCAGTTCGGTCCCGACGAAGTTGTCGTCGTACCAGAGCGTTGAGTTCCGCTTCTCCGCCCCCCATTGGTAGTTGCGGAAGACCACCATGGTGATCGCCGGCCATTCCTTGCGGCCGATGGCGGTCAGCTCCGTCACCGCGATGCCGAAGGCCCCGTCGCCCGCGAAGCCCACCACCGGCGTATCCGGGCAGCCGATCTTCGCGCCGATGATCGACGGCAGCCCATAGCCGCAGGGGCCGAAGAGCCCCGGCGCGAGATATTTCCGCCCCGCCTCGAAGCTGGGATAGGCGTTGCCGATGGCGCAGTTGTTGCCGATATCCGACGAGATGATCGCCTCTTTCGGCAAGGCGGACTGGATCGCGCGCCAGGCCATGCGCGGCGACATCCACTCCGGCTTTGCGGTACGCGCACGCTCGTTCCAGTTGGTGCCGGGATCATCCTCTTCATGATCCATCCCCGCCAGCGTCTGCGCCCAGGCAGATTTCTTCTGCGCGATCAGCGCCTTGCGCTCGGCCCGCCCGGCATCGCCCGCCGTCTTCGACAGCCGCGCGAGGATGCCTTCGGCCACTTTCCTCGCGTCGCCGACGATCCCCACCGTGACTGGCTTGGTCAGGCCGATCCGGTTCGGGTTGATGTCGACCTGGATGATCTTGGCCTCCTTCGGCCAGTAGTCGAGGCCATAGCCCGGCAGGGTCGAGAACGGGTTGAGCCGCGTCCCCAGCGCCAGCACCACATCCGCCTGCTGGATCAGCTCCATCCCCGCCTTGCTGCCGTTATAGCCCAACGGTCCGGCAAACAGCGGATGCGAGCCGGGGAATGCGTCGTTGTGCTGGTAACCGACGCAGACCGGCGCGCTCAGCCTTTCGGCCAACGCCATCGAGGCCGGGATCGCGCCGCCGATCACCACGCCCGCACCGTTGAGGATCACCGGGAACTTCGCGCTGGACAGAAGCTGCGCTGCCTGCGCCAGGGCCTCCTCGCCGCCCGAGGGCCGCTCGAATTCCACCACGGCAGGCAGGGCCACGTCGATCACCTGAGTCCAGAAATCCCGCGGCATGTTGATCTGCGCCGGGGCCGACTGGCGGCGGGCCTGCAGGATCACGCGGTTCAGCACCTCGGCCACGCGGGAGGCGTCGCGCACCTCCTCCTGATAGCACACCATGTCCTTGAAAAGCGCCATCTGCTCGACTTCCTGAAACCCGCCCATCCCGATGGTCTTGTTCGCCGCCTGCGGCGTGACCAGAAGCAGCGGCGTATGATTCCAGTAGGCCGTCTTCACCGCGGTGACGAAGTTGGTGATCCCGGGCCCGTTCTGGGCGATCATCATCGACATCTTTCCCGAAGCGCGGGTAAACCCATCGGCCATCATCCCGCCCGAGCCTTCGTGGGCGCAGTCCCAGAAGGTGATCCCCGCCCTTGGAAAGAGGTCGGAGATCGGCATGAAGGCGCTGCCGATGATGCCGAAGGCATGTTCGATCCCGTGCATCTGCAGGACCTTCACGAAGGCTTCCTCGGTCGTCATCTTCATTACGGTTCTCCCATATCCCATACGGCCCCGAAGGCCTTTGACCGGCACCCTACCGCCCCGCCCGACCCTGCCTTAGGGCCAGTTCTTCCGTCCATCTAAGACCAGCTAGCGCAGCGCCTTCGCGATCCGCGCGACGCCTTCGGCGATGCGGGGCAAGGCGATGGAGGAATAGGCCAGCCGGTAGTAGTTGCGCGGCCCGTCGCCGGCAAAGAAGGCCCGGCCCGGCTCGATCAGCACACCCTCGGCCCGCAGCCGCAGCGCCAGCGCCTCGGTATCCACCCCGTCAGGCGCGCGCATCCAGAAGCTGGAGCCGCCAAAGCCCCCCTGCCCCGCGATCTCCAGCCCCTCGGCGGCCAATGCCTCGGCCATCACCTGTCGGCGGCGGCGGTAGGCGTTCTTCATCCGGTTGACGAGGGCGTCGTAGTGCCCGAGCCCGAGGAAATAGGCCATCGTCCGCTGGATATGGCCGGGCGGGTGCTTCAGCATCAAGCCACGCAGGGCGCGCGCCTCGGCGATGAAGCCGGGCGGGCCGACGAGGTAGCCGAGCCGGAGGCCGGGAAAGACGGATTTGGAGAACGACCCGGCGTAGATCACCCGGCCGCCCCGGTCCAGCGATTTCAGGGCGGGCGCAACGGGCTTCAGGAAGGACATCTCGAATTCGTAGTCGTCCTCGACGATGACCAGACCCTGCCGCTCTGCCGCCTCCAGCAGCGCGACGCGCCGCTCGACCGGCATGGTGGCATTGGTCGGGCACTGGTGCGAGGGGGTGGTGAAAACCACATCCGCCTCAAGGCCTTGCACCGGCAGGCCATGGGCGTCGACATCCACCGGCACCGCCTCGGCCCCTGTCGCCGCGACAATGGCGCGCCAAGCCGGGTAGCCGGGATTTTCCACCGCCGCCCGCCGCCCCGGCCCCAGAAGCGCCGTCGCCGCGATCCAGAGCGCGTTCTGCGCGCCGAGGGTCAGCAGCACCTCGTCTTCGCGTGCGGCGATACCCCGGCGCGGCAGGATGGTGCGGAGGAGTTCCTGGATCAGCAGGGGGTCGTCGCGTTCGTAGTAGTCACTGGTCAGCGCCGCAAAGTCGCGCTTGCCAAGGGCGCGCAGCGCGCATTGCCGCCAGTTCTGGTGGTCGAACAGCGTCGGGTCGGACTGGCCGTAGATGAAGGGATAGGGATAGCGATCCCAGTCCTCGGGGCGGTCGACCTTGGGAGTCAGGCTGAAGCGGCCGCCGGTCAGGCCCTTGAAATCAATGGCTTCCGCGCGGGGGGGACCGGCGGGGAATTCGGGGGCAAGCGGCGCGGTGTCGGAGACGAAATAGCCCGAGCGCCCGGCAGAGGTGAGGTAGTCGGAGGAGACGAGATCGGCATAGGCCAGCGTCACCGTGATCCGGCTGACGCCGAGATGCTCGGCCAGCCCCCGCGACGACGGCATCCGGCTGCCGGGGCGGAAGCGGCCCGCGAGGATGCCCTGCGTGACCATGGCCCGGATCTGTTGCTGCAGCGATCCGGTGGCGCCGGGGGTCAGGTAGAAGGCTTCGACGGGGATGGCGGGCATTGCGGAGGACCCTGAGCGATGAGTCCAGAGGAGGGGGCCGGATAGGGGCAGATGTCAAGGTGGAGGAGGAAGAGGTTCAGCGGGCAGAAATGAAGTCTGCTTCTGCGAGCAAGTGATTGGGAACGCTGGATTTACGATGGGTTTCGGGGTCGAGTTGGCCGTATGGAAGGCGTATGGATTCGGTATGGCTCTGATACAGACGTGCGTAAGGCTGTCGGCGCGTTAATCCTGTTGCGGCGAATCGGAGAGATGATGCGCAACAGAGGGCAGCGCCTGACGGCCGGGTGGGCGACCAACGGCGGATTTGGGCGCTTTATGGTGCCAGGCGCATCCACCGCAGGTCTGCTGCTAAGGTCACAAAGCGCCCGCCCGAGGGGGCGGTCGGGCGCTGCCCGGCGGGCTTCGCCCTTGAGTCCGGGCAACGGCAATTCAACAGGTCAGAACCGCTTGCCTATACGGTGAAACCCCACCCTGAAAATCGCCGCCATCGGCATGGAAGATGCCGGAAACCGGCCGCCTTCCGCGCGACGCTGCGGTTAGGCTCGCGCCAGGCCGTATCTGGTCGGGATGGGAAGAGAGACAGATGATGACCAGAACCTACGCCATCCTTGCCCTTGCCATCCTGGCCGAGGTGATCGCCACCACGGCCCTGTCGCGCTCCGCGAGCTTCACGAAACTCTGGCCCAGCGTCATCACCATCGCCGGATATGTCGTCGCCTTCTGGCTCTTGTCCTTCCCGCTGCGGGTCATGCCGACGGGGATCGTCTATGCGATCTGGTCCGGCATGGGGATCGTGCTGATCAGCGCAGCCGCCTGGATCTGGTATCGCCAGACGCTGGATACCCCCGCGCTGATCGGCTTGGCACTGATCATCGCGGGTGTGCTGGTGGTGAACCTGTTCTCAAAGACGGTGGGGCATTGAGGGGATGATGGGTGGTGCGTGCGAGCACGCAACCTACCGCTCGCTGGCGGATGGTGCACGCAAGCGCTGCGCGCACTCTACCGCTCGCTTCTGGCACGGTCGCAAAGCGCCTGCCCGAGGGGGCAGTCGGGCGGGCTTCGCCCTTTGGTCCGGGCAAGGGTGTTGGATTATAGCACCCACCCTACTAATCGCTATGGCCAGTAGCCTTCACCGACCAAACGAAGATTCACTTCGTTGACGTTTCCCGGAAGCAAGTGGAAAATCACTGTTCTGAGGTTCAAAGCCTCAAACGCCGCAAATGCCAATCTTGCGCAGCGTCTATCTGAAGTAACAAAGATATCACAAACCGAAGCGGCGCAAATCTGACTGATATCTCCAAATTGTGCGCGGGCTCCGCTGTCGCTCTTTCTCTGGTCATTCTTTCCAATATCTTTGTCTCTTGCAAAACCCATACCAATCAGAGCTAGACAGAGTTCTTGAATACGGCTTTTGATGTTTTCTTGTTCTGTGAAGGGAGAAATTAGCGGCTCCAACCACTCTGTTAAAACAGGATAAATTGCAGTAATTTTCTTCACAACGGATGGTGGTTTTATATTGTTGATTTGTTTTGGCGCCATATGATGAGCTTCCAGTTCATCTTTTGTTACGATGGGGGAAGGAACTGCAGGAAGCAACCTAAGCTCTTGGCTAAAGCGTTCCCTCGCAAACTCCAGCTGAGCAATGATGCGCAGGTCAGTGTTTTCCGGCAAATCTTCCATCATCGCCTGTACAACATCTTCCATTGCATTGCGAAACAGGACATTCAGGTCTGGCACGCTTGTGCTTCCGGCTATTGAACGCAATATGCCCCTGAGAAAGAGTTCGATAGCATCCACGTTCACTGAGTTATTATCAGGTTCGATGCTCCGATAGAAATTCACAAGGCCACCTAGAAAAGATGCCTCGTGTGCAAGCACATAGAGAAATCCATGGTCTAAAAGAGTTCTCGTCTCGCGACCGCTAGGAAGCTCTTCAAGCACGGTATCAGAGACAACTAGCCTATGGCCCCTATCAGTTAGAATGCCTAGAAAATCTGGAACTTTACCAACACTGACATATGAAATGACGTTTGTGTCGAAGTAGATTGTGAAACTTGGCTCTTCAGCTGACATTTGCCCTCACATGAGTGCCAAGCAAGCTACGGCATGAGCACTCAGACTGCAAATGTCTCAATAGAACAAGAAAAAGGTGCCCGTGCCCGGGCACCCTTCCCGCCCGCAAAGGGCTCAGGTCTTAACCGAACACCCGTCCCAGCGCGCCGTCGATCGCCCCGGTGATCTGGTCGATGTCATCCGCCGTCGCGATCAGCGCCGGGGACAGGCACAGCGTGTTGTTCAGCCCGGGGATCGAGCGGTTGGTCATGCCGATGATCACGCCCTGCGCGTTGCAGTCGGCGACCACGGCGGCGACCTTCTTCTCGTCCATCGGCTCGCGGGTCGAACGGTCGGCCACCAGTTCGGCCCCGAGGAACAGCCCCTTGCCGCGCACGTCGCCGATGACCTTGTGCTTCTCCATCAGCGCCTGCAGGTTCGACAGGCAACGGTCGCCCATCGCGAGCGTGTTGGCCAACAGCCCCTCGTCCTCGATGATCCGCATGTTCTCCAGCGCCGCCGCCGGGCCGGAGGTGCAGCCCCCGAAGGTGGAGATGTCGCGGAAGTAGCTCATCGGATCGCTCGGATCGTCCTTGAACAGGTCGAAGACCCGCTCGGTCGTCACCGTGCAGCTGATCGCGGCATAGCCCGAGGCCACGCCCTTCGCCATGGTCACGAAGTCGGGCTTGATGCCATAGTGCTGGTAGCCGAACCAGGTGCCGGTGCGGCCCACGCCGCAGACGACCTCGTCGATGGCGAGGAGGATGTCGTATTTGCGGCAGATCTCCTGCACGCGGTCCCAGTAGCCCTCGGGCGGCACGATGACGCCGCCGCCTGCGGTGATCGGCTCCAGGATCAGGCAGCCCACGGTATCGGGGCCTTCGCGCAGGATGACCTCTTCGATGGCATCGGCGGCGCGTTCACCGTAGTTCGGAACGTCCCATTGCGCGCGGTACTCCAGGCAATGCGGCACGCGGACGAAGCCTTCGGGGAACGGGCCGTACATCTTCGCCCGCTCGTCCTGCCCGGCGCTGGCAAGGGCGGCGATGGTGGTGCCGTGATAGTCGCGGTCGCGATACAGGATCTTCCACTTCTTGCCGCCATGGTGCCGGTGCGCGATCTGGCGCACCATCTTGTAGACCTTCTCGTTCGCCTCGGACCCCGAGTTGGAATAGTAGACGCGGGACATGCCCGGCATCTTCTCGATCAGTTTCTTCGAAAAGAGCGCGCCCGGCACCGACCCCGCGGCGCCCGCGAAATAGTTCATCTTGATCAGCTGGTCGCGCACCGCATTGGCGATGCTTTCCCGCCCGTAGCCCACGTTGACCGTCCAGACCCCGCCGGAGACCGCGTCGATGTGTTCCTTGCCCTTGGCATCCCAGACCCGCATCCCCTTGCCCTCGACGATGACGCGGGGGTCGACGGTCTCGTAAGCCTTGTGCTGCGAGAGGTGATGCCAGACATGGGCGCGGTCGGCCTCGACCACGGCGCCGATGTCGTTCATGCCCGAAAAGCCTTCCATGGCCTCTTCCTTTCGAATGTCGTTTCGCGCGCCAGTATCGGGGATCGCGCCCGGCCCGCTTAGGACCAGAGCCGATCCGCCGCTATAGCCAGTCAGACCCGGGTATGGTCGCGATACCAGTCGACGAAGCGGGAAAGGCCGGTGGCGAGGTCGGTTTGGGGACGAAAGCCGGTCAGCCGCTCCAGAAGCGAACAGTCGGCCCAGGTGGCAGGCACGTCGCCGGGCTGCATCGGCAGGAAATTGCAGATCGCCTTCCGGCCCAGCAGGCGTTCCAACGTGCGGATGAACTCCATCAGGTGGACCTTGTCGGAATTGCCGACATTGACGATCCGCCAGGGCGCAACGGGGCTGAGACTGTCGCCCTCGACCGGCAGGCCGCGGTCGGCCGGCGGCGGCGGGGCAAGCGGGATCAGGCGGGTGACGCCTTCGACCAGATCCTCGACCGCGGTGAAGTCGCGCCAGAGGTCGCCGTGGTTGTAGACCTCGATCGGCTCGCCCTTCAGGATCGCGCTGGCGAATTTGAAATAGGCCAGGTCCGGGCGGCCCCAGGCGCCGTAGACGGTGAAGAAGCGGAAGAGCGTGACGGGCAGGCCCCAGAGATGGGCATAGGAATGCGCCAGCCCCTCGACCGCCTTCTTCGTCGCGGCATAGACGGTCAGCGGATGGTCGGTGCGGTCGGTCTCGCGGAACGGCATCTCCGGGTTGGCGCCGTAGACGGAGGAGGTCGAGGCGATGAGGAGGTGCTTCACTCGCAACATCTTCGCCAGCTCCAACGCATTGAAACTGCCGGTGAAATTCGTCTCGACATAGGAGCGCGGGTTCTGCAGGCTGTAGCGCACTCCGGCCTGCGCGGCCAAGTGGATGATCACATCCGGCGCGAAATCCCCGGCCACGCGGGTCAGGGTCGCCATGTCCTCCAGCATCGCCTCGGTGGCCGAGAAGCCCGGGGTTTGCAGCAGGATCGCATGGCGCTGCCGCTTCAGCGCGACGTCGTAGTAGGGCGTCATCCCGTCATAGCCATGCACCCGGCGGCCCATCGCCAGCAGGTGCCGCGCGAGGTGGAAGCCGATGAACCCGGCGCTTCCGGTGATGAGGATCTTCTGCACGCCGCCTTGCCCAGACTTGCCCCGCCCGATTGCGGCGGACAATCTGCGGGGGCCCGTGCCAAGTCAACCCTGCTAGCGGGCCTGCTCGCGGGCCGGACGAAGCCCTTGCAGCCGCGGCGCGCATCCGCTATCTCCCCCTCACCTTCGCGGCGGGTTGGCGGAGAGGTTACGCAGCGGATTGCAAATCCGTGAAGACCGGTTCGATTCCGGTACCCGCCTCCATTTCCTTCTAGATCAGAGACTTAGGCGACAGCCGGTCGAGTGTGGCACCAAGTGGAGCACACGACCCATGAAGCTGTCAGCATACCTAAGCCTTTCTAGGCATGGAGTTTTCTACTTTCGGTGGCCCCTGCCCCGTACAGACCTAGACTGTCGCCCCATGATCCGCATATCGCTGCGGACACGCTGCCCGGATCGGGCTGGCACTCTGGCGCGGTATCTCGCATCTTGCGGTCTAATCACACGGGACAACCGAGAGTTGGCACGACTGAGGCAGGACAAGCTGCGGGAACTGGTAAAGGGCTTCTTCCAAGCCCAACTCGACCAGTACCTAGAGTGGATCAACAATCGGGGCCTATCCCCCCGCGCACTTGCTGACGCCCGCAGTGAGATGCTCGACCACGAAGACCACCTAGACAGCCACCGGCTGACGGAGATGTACCTGCCTATCGAGCGGTTCAAGCGAAAGACGGGCGTATCAGATGCGGACTGGTTTGACAGCCTGCCAAACGCCATCACTGAGCTACGCAAGGGGCGGCGCGACATGCTGCGTCGTGTTCTAGAAGCAGTCGAACGCCTTGATAACTACAGCTACGGCGGGCAACAGGTACCCCCCGAGACGCCCCCCGCTCCCCCTACCTCCGCCGCCCTTGGGACGGCTATCAGAGACTTCATTGCGGAGCATTCTAGACAGTGGCCTGCGAAGACGACGATGCAGGTGCAAGCTTACCTGAACATCCTCGCTGAGCACTTCGGAGCAGACCGGCACCTCGGCGAAATAACCAAGGCTGACGCCAGCGAGGTGAAGAAGATACTCCAAGCCTTGCCTGCTAGCAGAAACACAAAGCCCGCCCTCAAGCACTTACCTCTCGCCGAAGCCATCAAGGTTTCGGGGCACAAGACTATCGCGCCAAAGACGATCAACGCACACATCGACGCATTCCGGCGCTTCTTTGATTGGGCAGAGCGGCACGGGCATTCACCCCACCGACTTTTCGAGGGCATGAAGGTACCCAAGGCAAAGGAAGCGGCAACTGAACGCAAGCCTTTCACGCGGGAGCAGACCCGCATCATGTACACGGAACTGACCCAGAACACTTCGGGATTGGTGCGGTCGGACAGCCACAAGTGGGGTTCCCTGCTGGGGATGTTCACCGGGGCGAGACTCAACGAGATATGCCAACTAGGGATCACCGACATACAGCAAGAGGGCGGCATCTGGCTTCTGCATGTCACCGACGAAGGAGACGACAACAACAAGCGAGTGAAGGCCAAGGCCAGCAGGCGCAAGGTGCCCATTCACAGGGAACTTATCCGGCTAGGCTTTCTCGACTTCGTGGCAAGCCGCTCCCACAGCCCTCGCCTATTCCACGACTACAGCTTCAACCAGAATGGCGGCTACGGACGCAACTTGGGCCGATGGTTCAATGAGACGAGCTTCCTGCCCAAGCTGGGGTTGAAGGCCGAAGGTGTGGTGTTCCACTGCTTACGGCACACGATGGTAACACGGCTTGGGCAGGCCGGTGTCGCAGAGCCGATCATCCAATGTGTTGTTGGGCATGCACGGGAGGGCGTAACTCAGCAGGTCTACTTGCGGGAGGGGTACACGGTCCAGCAACTCAAGGAAGCAATTGACCTGTTCGACTTCTAATCTGCCCAGCCCAGCGTGCAGCCCGTGTTGCCCATGCGGCGACGACCATCAACGACGCCCTTGGTCATGTGCTGGTACACGATGCGGCTATCCTGCGGTTCCGGGCCGTACTCGACTGCCAGCACAATAGCCCGCCCGAATGCGGTGTGCTTCTGAATGCGGGTGCGCTGCCCGGAAAGCAAGGCGCGGCGCTCATGGCGAGACGGGGAGGTGTCGTGGTCAAGCTGCACGGACCAATTCCTTTGCGTTGGCTGGTGACAAGGTGTGTTGCGCAAGCTGCATGGCCCGGTCGGCAAGCCCTGCCCTCTGTACTTTTTCCGTGTACCGCTGCACCTCGGCTAGCGTCCGGTGCCCGGTGACAGCAGCAATTTCGTGCGTCGTCGCCCCGGCCTCTGCCAGCCTACGGGCAATGGCCTTGCGTAGCCCATGAAGACTGCATTCGGGCAGCCCGGCCTTGTCGCGCCATACCTGCATCATGTTCCCCAGCCCTGAGGCGCTACGCTGCTCTCCGGCACGGGTTTGCAGATAGGTGGCCTGATCCGGGGGCAGAGCATCCAGCCTGCGCTTGAGTTCAGGGTGCAGGGGAATATCCACCACAATGCCGGTGCGGCTTTTGGTCTTCTGCCTCCGATACCGGATGCGGTCCCCAGCCCGGTTGCCCGGTCCTAGCTGCACCACGTCCACCCGTGCTGCCCCGGTGTAAAGGATCAGGGCAGTGGTCAGGTCTGCCAGTGTCCCCTCCGGCCATGCCTTCTGGAAGGTAGCTATCTCGTCCTCAGACCATGTATGGAACCCGTCCGGGTTGTTGGTCGGTAGTTTCTTGATCCGAACCGCCGGGCTTATCTCAATGAGGTCCAGTGTGTCGCATGCATAGTCCAGTATGATGCGGAGAAGCCTGAGGAAGTTGTTGGCTGTACCGGGCCGGTCAGCATGCTTCGCCATGATCCGCTTGATGGTCTTGCGATCCAGCCCGGCAATGGGGCGGTCCCCATAGGAAGCCCGGAGCCTGTCAGCGGTGGCGCGATATGTGGAGCGGGTCTTGTCAGCCAGCCGCAGGAACTGTGCGGACCCTAGCCAAGCCTCCACCGCATACCCAAGACTTCCCGGAATTGCCCGGATAGCTCTTGTGCTCTGCCCTTCCTCTGGTCGCGTAGCGGCATTGTAGCGACGGATGAACTCCGGGCTGCCATACTCCGACCCTAAGCTTACGGTGAACCCATTCTTGCGGTATCGCCAGCGGGGTTTACCGTGTCGGTCGTAGTAGTGGCTCACTCCGGGGAAGTCCTGCTTGCCCCCGTCCTGTTTGGCTGCCGGGCGCACTACACGTCCTCCCAGCCGGTGCCGGGAGGCATCTTGCCTGCGGTCAGGCTGCCAGCATCGCCGAAATAGACGGTGGTGCTGCCATCCGCATGCTGAGTGATTGCGCTTGCTGAGAGGCCCCTATGCTGAGCAGCGGCAATGATTGCCTCTAATCTCTGCGGGCTAACTCCGGTCCTTCTGCGTTGCCGCGTGCCCTGCTGTTTTGCCGCGTGCCCTGCCTCCTTCGTGGTCCCTTCCACGATTGCGTCGAGCACCTGGAACGGGATGGTATTGCGCCGCCGCTTGCCGCCCTGCTGTCTTGCCTGTGGTACCGTGTCCTGCACGAGGTCGGTCAGGGGGTGTGCTACTACATTCTGCATTGCATTTCCTACTCTTATAGGCACCTACAGGGATTGGGTCTGGCAGTTAAGTCCACCTATCTACTCAATCCCGCAGGTTCCTTGATTTGTTATTGGTGTCAGCCGAAAGATCGCCATGAACAATCAATAGCCGAAAGCCATATCCGAGGCAATAATCAATTCCACAAATCACCCCAACTTCGGGCCAAGTCATTGACCATACTAGAAACAAAATAGATGCCAATTCTGAGCAATAGGTAACTCGATATGCAACTCAATAAATAACTGCTTTGTTTGATTAATTGTCCGCCTCCTTGGCTCGCCGCTTTAATGAGTGTTAGCCCGAAGTTGCTCCGAACTTCATCAACTGTCACGGTCCCTACGGAGATGTGTAGCAGGGTGCCGCATGTCTTATGCAGTAGTATGCCCCTCACCAAAGCTGTCGAACTGGCCTCGTTCCGGGGGCTTGCCGAACGGTCCCAGATGCAGTGCTCGGTGAGGGGTAGCGAGTAGGGGTCAGCCGAGTTCTGGTACTCGAATACCAGCCGGATCGGGTAGATTGTCTGCACGCTGAGCAGCGGCGAGCGAAGCCATCAACTCAGTGCGTCTCTCCAGTGCAGCAGTGATACGCAGAGATACCTGCTGCACCGCTAGGAAGGCCGCGTGTAGCGAAGCCTGAACGTCCGGGTCGAGCTTGTCGGCTATGTCCGCCATACGGGCAGCCGGTGCTTGCGGCATTACGGTGGCGTTGAACCACTCGCGGAAGGCAGCAGCGTTGCCCTTGTTTACCCCGCGAACACTGTCCAGTAGGGCGAGTACTCCGCTTGTGTCGATTATTCTTGGCTTCCGGCCCGGGTAAGGCCAGTTCTCAGCACGAGTACTACGCGCGGTACGAAGGAAGTGCTTGGATGATGCAATCGGATCAGCGGCTCCGATGCAGCGATACACGTCCCCTGGCATGAACATCTGCCGCCCGTTGATCTCGATGCTTCGGAAGCCCTCGCCATTGTAGCTCAGAACGTTGATGTCGTCGGTCGTGACATTCGGTTTGCTCAAGGCAGCCGAATGGAAGTCCTGCCAGTTCGGCATGGCTTATCCTTTCTGCGATTGATTGAGGTTCACGATTTTCTGGTTGCCGAGGTCGATTGCACGGGCCTTGCGCTTGTGCTCCAAACGCTTCTGGAGCGCGTTCATTTCAGCCTGTTGCGGGGCCTCGGCTGTGATCTCGTTGTGCCGCAGGAACTGCTGAATAAGCCCAAGCATCGCCGGGTTGAGCATCTGCGGCTTGACCTTCGCCATCTCTAGATACTCGCGGTATGCGCAGGTGAGGTCGGCGTGCAGGGATTTCAAATCTTCGATGCTTCCGGCCTGCGTGCCTCTCGGGGCGGGGCGTAGAGGGGGGAAGACCTCCTGTAGTGCAACCGCCCCCGTCTCATTCGGGGTGTGATGTTCATGGTCGGTCATGTAGTCCTCTTGCCTCATGGCAGGCCGTTCTCACGACCGATCCGGCGTGCTTCATTGAGTTCCCCCTCTCGCCGGGCGCGCGCTTCAAATGACAATCGGCTGCCGGGGCGATGCATGGCGTCCAGCGCAGCTAGGTATGCCTTTGAGGTTATGCCTGTGACGGCACCGGGCGTCGGGGCGGGTTTCGGTGTGCCGTATTGCTCGACGTGAACACGCCGGTCGAGTTGAAGCGCCTCGCCGGAGACAATGGATTGCAGGCTCTCAACAGCGCGCCGCGCCGCCGATCCGCCCTTGCCCATCTCGATGAAATAACCCTGTAGCTCCGATTGCGAGAGCTTGGTGCTGGCCTGTTCAACAAGACGCTTAAAGGCGTGCGGGCCGTTGGTGTGCTGGTAGACTTCATTGGAGATACGTTCATCCTTCGGGCGCATCTCCCGCGAGAACTGCGCTAAGCCCTCCATGATCGCCTTGGCCCTGCGGGGGCCGATTGCAGCCACTAGGGCCTTCTGATCGACCTTGCTGGGGTCCCGGGACATGGCGGCGTCCAGTAGGAGGTCCGCAGCATCTTCGGTGCTGATCCCGATGTTCTGGAGGGTTCGCAGAGCCTCGTCAGCAATGGCGTGGCCTGTACTACCCCACACGGTCGCGTCCAGAGGCTTGCCCGCCCGGTCGTCCTCCGTCTCCATGTCAAGCTTCGCAAGGCGCTCGTTCTCGGCATCCTGTTTCCGCTTCTCGGCTTCACGTTGAAGCTGATCATCACTGATAGGATCGGATTGCGGCTGCTGCGCCGGGGTTTCTCCCTCGGTCGATAGCAAGCCCGCCTCGCTCGGGTTGATCTGGCCCTCTGTAGCGGCGGGGTTGGTGGTGGTGTCGGTCATGTTGCGGTCCTTATTCTTGGTCTTCGTCCCCGGTGGGAGCCGAGTACCTGCGGTCGAGTTCCGAAAGCGCCTCGTTCAGGAGGTCGGTATGCACGGCGAACTCGCTCTCCATGCTGTTGGTAGCTGCGGAGGATGCTGCGATCCTGCGGCTCAGGTCGGTGAGTGTACGGGACGTGACGGAGCAGAACTGCATGAGTTCCGCGTCCGCCTTCGCTGCGAAGTCAGGGGCTAGCATGTCAGGCACGGATGCCTTGCAAGCCGCCCTGAGTGGCTTGAGCCGGTGCACCTGTGCCCTTCACAGATGCCAGCGCGGCGAGCGTCTGGCCGGAACCGATGCCGGGGCGTCCGAAGGCGTGGATCGTGAGAACGCTGTTCGGATCGCGACCCTCAGCAATCATCATCTGCGCCATTGAGGCCACGGGACCTGCTTCGG
Organism: Tabrizicola sp.; assembly: GCF_036781545.1. Classification (GTDB taxonomy): domain Bacteria; phylum Pseudomonadota; class Alphaproteobacteria; order Rhodobacterales; family Rhodobacteraceae; genus Tabrizicola. The sequence goes on along the minus strand of NZ_DAIQAT010000007.1, from coordinate 17,436 downwards.
TCCCCATGCCCCGCCGTTCATAGGTGGCGAGGATAGCGCCAGTCCGAGGGCTCTGTTCAATGAAGCCGGTTGCGGTGGCAAAGACGGTGATGGGCGGGCCAGCCTGAATGCGGGCACGGAATTCCTCACGCTCGGCCTCTTGCTCAGCACGGACAGTGGCCACCTTCACGGTGTTCTCGATCTCCACCTTATCGGCTTCGAGCTTCACTTGCGCCCAAGCCATCAGCACTTCGAGGTTGTCCAGCACCTGCCGGAACTTTTCATCTGATCCCCTGCAACGCTGGATCATGCTACGGAACTCGCCCCGGAACTGCGTGGTGAGGCCGTAGGGGTCAGATGGGAAGGCTAGCGCGCTCCAATTCGTTTCGGTCGGGTTGAACTCATGCCCGAGGTGCTTCGTGGTCCGGGCATTCGTCTGTGCTGCCGGGGCGGAGCTATTCGTGTTATTCGTCATGTCGTGGTCCTTCTAGGTGCGGGCTGATTGCCCGGTGATGGTGGTGGCCCGAGCGCGGGCCGGTGGTGGTGGCAGTCAGGTCAGGCGAGGTTGTCTTGGAACCAGCCAAGGGCTTGGCCTCTGGACAGGACTTCGTTGCCTGTGAGTTCGGCTTCCCTAAGTGCGAAGTCGGTGCGGCCTTCCAGAACACGGAGGTCAGGGGCGATCATCTTGCGCAACAGGCTCGCCTGATACGGCCCGAGGTCCACACGCTCAGCCTTCTTGCCCCACGAGAGCGCCCGGTGGACGCATCTTAGCCATGCCTTGTCAGCATGACGGGGATAGCCGGGTTGGGGCGTCCAGATGTCGCGTTCCATGAGGATGCCGAAGGTGGCGTGATGGGTGATGAACCGGATGGGTTCAACCCGATGACTGAGGCTGAGGCCGTAAGCGAGATACGCCGGAACGTGCCTGTCCGCGTCCTCTAGTTCGGTAGCCCGGACATAGCACTTGCCGGGGAGGTTCTGCGCGGCATGCAGCGCGCGGGCCACAACCGGCGTGTCTTTCACCTTGTTCAACTGCTTCCTGACAGCGTCGCGGAGACGGTAGAACTCATCCCAAGGAATGTCGCAGGGATGCGGGGAACCCATGCGGTCACAAAGCCGGGTGTGATACTCGCAGAGCTTGAGCGCGTAGTTCGCCCTGAACCCCGGCCCTTGCAGTGCAATATCTTGGCAGTCGCGCAACTCACATTGCAGACGGCGTTCAGGCACCTCTCCGGTGATGTCGTAGTGGTCACGGGTCGGTCGGAAGCCGTGTTGCCCGCGCTTCGGAACGTTGTGCCAGCGGGGTAGTCCTGTCTTGGCCATGATACTCTCCTCTCGGCCTTGGCCGATCTCGGGGAGAGGGCCTGTTTTGGGGGTGCGGGGATGGTCATTGGGTGCGCCGTTGGGCGAACTGCGCGAATACCTGGCCTGGGGTGGTCCAGTCAGATGCTGCAATGACCTGCTGTGGTGCCGCGTCCGATGCTGATTACGACGCCTGATTACGACGCCCGTTTAGATCGGCTGTTTAGGACGCCAGAGGTGTTTCGGGCAGGAAGGCTGCAAGTGGGTCGCAGTCTGCTGCCGGTGCGGCCGGATTGGTCAGGGATAGGGTAGCGGAGGGGTCGTGGTGCTCAGGAAGCGTGGTCGGCTGTTGGGCCAGCCGTTCCAGAATATCGCGGACCTGTTTCGGTCCCCATGCCCCGCCGTTCGCCGTGGGGACACGACTTGCTGTCAGTTCAGCGGCGATCTCCCGGAGCGACTTCCCAGCGGCCCGAAGCAGGAGGATACCGGAGAGTTCTTCGGCCCGTTGCTGTGCGGCCTGCTGGCGTTCGGTGTTCGTGTTGCCGGTGCTCATTCGTCCCCGTCCCGGTCACAGGCAGGGCCTGCTGCCTTGCCGTGGAACGGGTTCCGCCCCATCCTGAACGGCCAGAGCGGGCAGCCGGTCTGAACGCACTTCCTGATCTCCGCTTCGGAGTAGACGCAATCCCTGCATTTAGCCCGGATTGCCTTGATCGGGCTTTCCGGGTGGCCAAGGGTCCGCAGATCGGCAAGCGAAATTTCTGCGGGCGATTTTGCGATGATTTCTCCTGCGTCCGTCGGGATGGGCGAGACATGAAGGAACGGCGAGGCCGTGGCCTGCGCCGGTGTGGTCGAGGTGATGCTCATGTGGTGGTCCTTCCATGATGCGATGATGCTTGAAGCCAGCGAAGCCGGGAGGGCTTCACCGGCCTATGCTGGTGGAGGAGGCCAGAATGCCGGGGCCGTGGTCAGGCTTGGTCTAGTTCGCCGTGCAGCCATTTCTGGAACAGCCTTCGCATCCGATCCGATGGTGCGTAGAGCGTGATCGGCCTGCCGTCGCGGATAGCGGAGCGGTAGACGAATTGGACCATCTCCGACACGGCGTAGAGGTCATTGAACGCCCCTTGGACGGGCACACCGAGGGTCTTGGCGACACCGGGGTTCAGATGCTTGTCGTAGAGGTAGATCACCGTTTGGCAGTCACGGAAGGCATTCGTGCCCCGCGTGACATTGGCAGACCAGCGGCAGAGGTTGAACAACCCGGTCGTCTTGCCACCATGTTTGCAGATCGGCCCTTGCTGCGGCCTCTTGTCGGTCGGCAAATCGGCCTCGGACTTCCCGTCTCGGAACCAGAGCCGCTTGAGGGACGTGACCAGTATGCTTCCAGCGGTGGCATTCTTGAGGTCTGTCACGCGGAGACGCTTGAGTGCATTCACAATTCGATGCTGCTTGCCCGGTGTCAGCTTGCTCGGGTCGATCTCATTCACGGTGAACTGCATACCCTCCAGACCGGGGATAGGCTTGAGCGTGATAAGCTCCCGTGCCTTGGCCCGAAGTTGCTCCTCCTCGGCTTGGTGCTGAGGTGTCCGCTCCGCATCGTACTCGATACCGTGCTTATCTAGGAACGCTTGCAAGAGGCTGCCCGGGAACCTGTAGGTCATCACGGTCACGGATCGGCCCGACGACAGAAGGCTGACCGGGAGTTCCCAAACCAGCACCGTCTCGCCGCAAGCCCAGAGGCAGCCAGCCTCAGCATGATTGTACAGGGTCTGGCTCAACGTGTTCTCGCCACGGAGCACATCGTTCTTCCATTTCTCGGTCGGGGCCACCTGACCATTCTCTCGGATGGTAGCGTATCCATCCCGGAGGTACTGGTTCCGCCAGACAAGGCCATTGACCCGATCTGTCTGGGTTCGCTTCGACCCGGAAGACAGAAGCTCAGAGGTCTTGGGAACCTCGTCAATGCAGATGTCGTACCCGGTTAGCAGTCCTTCCCGGGCGACATAAGCGAGGTCGCTGTACAGCGCATGCGTGCAAACAACGCTCCGGCTGTCCATGAGGAGTTCCCGGAGGTGGCCACGCTTGGTGTGGCTGATGTCGTTCGGATCGTCGGGGTTCAGAAGGTCAAGCCTTGCCTCGGGCTGCACCAAGGGAACATCAGCCCGGTTTATGATCTCCTGCACGTCATCAAGCAGCGGCGTCACGATCAGGTACTGCCGAAGCGGGTTGAGGCCCGCGATCATGGTAGAGGTCTTACCTGCTCCGCAGATGCGGTCGATGATCTGAACTCTCGGTGCAGCCCCTTGGAACTGCGGAGTAAGGTCGCTCGGGTTGATCCCGAACCTCTGGTAGTCAAGCATGTGTGGTCCTTCCATGCCGATTGGCCCCGTGCCGTGCTGCACGAGGTGAGATTGTTGGTGTGAGTGGGGGTGGCCGGACGCGGCTAAGAAGCCCCGGAATCCGGTGCCCTTTTCAGAAGATATTCCTTATACAGATCGGGGGTATTTCCGCATTATAAATCAGTATCTTAACGGAAGCCGCGAACGAACTTTCCGTTCGACCCCCTGAGAAGCAGTCCTAAATCCGGGTCATTCTGGTGGCCAGATCAGGCTGGTTGTCGTGCTTTCTCTCTCGGGCCAAACCAGATCAGAACTGTGCACGGCATTCAGCGTCACAAGTTGTCAAAAGCCACAGCCAGCATCCCGGGATTATCCGGGAAACTGACTGCAAGTGCAGAGGTGATTTCGGGGGGTGGTGTGCACAAATACGCACATATCGAGCGAACTGGTGGCATCCCTGATGCTGCCTGCCATCGGGCTGCCCATGATCCCGGGATCGGGTTGGTGATCCGGGTCAGGATCGCTCTGGAACCGATCTAGGCGTAGCACCCCCTCCCGCAATCCAAAGGGAGAGCAGACAGCGGGGGACCACAGGGGATGCTAGGCGCAGATCGGTTGGCAGCTTGGGTGACTGGCAAGCTCTGTCCAGTAGATGAAGGGATAAGGGTAACGAGGCCCAACCTCGGGCCAATGCCGATCCGGCAGGATGCAGCAGGATTATCTTCTCCAGCAGATGAGGCGTTAAGGTAACGCCCGGGCCGACCCCGAACCGTTCCCGGACCAGCGGGCCGATGAGCCGGTGCCCCTGTTTACTCATCAGAAGAAGGGATAAGGGTAACAAGCCGGTTGCCATCGTGCCGCCCACGGCTCGGATCGGGCACCACAGGCAGATCAGCCCAGCATTCACCCCTTGGCATGCCCGGAGAGGCCGAATAAGGCCCTCTCGGTTGCCTTCCCGCCCCCAGACGACCCGAGGTACCCGGCGTGCGAGACGGGCTTCTTTGCACCCAAAACACAGGGTTAGCCATGGTGTTTGGTAGGCGGGTATCTGGCACGCAGGCATCTGGTGTTCAGGCCACCTCTGCTGCGCCGTCTTGTCGCTTCGTCAGGCGGGCCAGCGTCGAGCGGGAGCAACCCGTTGCGGCGATGATGCTGTTCCAGCTTTGCCCGCTCCGTAGCATGGCAACGATGGCTGCATTCCTCTTGGCGTCTTCGGGTCGCCCCCGGTAGACTCCTTCGGACTTGGCCTTTTCGATCCCCTGAGCCTGCCGCCGCCGTCTATCGTCATAGTCCTTGCGAGCGATTGCTGCCAGCATGTCGAGCATCATGCCGTTGATCGCGTCGAGCATCCTTGCAGTGAACTCGTCAGCCCCCGGCTTCATCAACTGGTGAGAAGTCGGGAGGTCGAGGGCGACCACGCGAACCCGCTTGGCTGCAATCTCTACCTTGAGGCGTTCCCAATCGGCCCCGTTTAGGCGGCTTAGACGATCTACCTGCTCCACCAGAAGCACGTCGCCGGGCTGGCAGTCGGTCAAGAGCCGGAACAGTTCGGGCCGGTCAAGCTTCGCCCCGCTCTCGTTCTCGGTATATCGGGCTGCGATCTGCATGCCTTGGTCTGTGGCGAAGCGTTCCAGATCGCCTTGGGCACGTTCGGCGTCTTGGTCTTTGGTCGAGGCGCGGAGGTAGGCACGGATGAACATGGCGAGGCCCTGATAGTTCGTTTTGGATGGTTCTCTTATCTTCGGTTCGCTAAGGGTTGTCAATAGGTATTTATCGAACCGCTCCCGCTATGGTTCTCTTGATGTACACCCATATGGTCACGCGATACTGAGCGGTATCGGCCTTGTGGTGGCTGCCTCGCATGCGTGCGGTGGCATGAAGACCCGGTGTCGTGGCTGCTCCTGCCTAGCCAGATGCCTGCCCTGCTCCTACCGTGGCAAGGGCTGTGGATCAGCCTCGGGCTGGGGCGGCCTTCTGGATCAGCGGGGGCCTATGGGGGGAACTTCGCGCGCAGGAGGGTATAGATACCCCCTCGCAAAAATTCGTCGGAAATTTTGGACCTCGCCGCCTAGTGTGCGGCAACAGTCCATCAGGTAGCCTGTTCGTGCCACTCCCTGATCGTGCGGATCAGATTTGACAAAGCCAACCCCCTGCTAGCCCTATAGTCTAAAAAGACAAAGCCCTCGAAAAACATTGCGTCGGCCTGCCCGTTCGCAACGAACTCATAGCATCCGCTTTCGTCGTCAACGCCCGGCTCCGCTTCCGGGTTGTAGTCAACGACACGCCACGTTCCCAGCACTTCACCGTAGCGGGTAATGACATCGCCGCCCGCAAGGCTGAGAGCGTAACCGCTTTTCATCCACTCATCGTGGCCTACGAAGTTGATTGGGTAGATCAGGTCCATGCTTAGTCTATTCGCTCTAACCAAGCTGCATCGCAAGCCATGCGCGTCTTCTAACGGTGTAGACCCAACCGAACCACCTCAGCTCCTTGAGTTCGGGGGGGGGGGGGGGGGGCAGCGCGGCTACTTCTTAGGGTCGAAGTACAGCGAGACTATCTTGTGTCTTACACCATAATCTAGTCCTGAATTCTCGTGCTTGTGCGTAGAGTGGAAGACTAGGGGGTTTCCGCGTGGGTCGTCAAAAACAACGACCTCAGTGTTTCGACTAACTAACTCTTCACGCCACTTGTCCAGCTTTTCTTTTGAGTTGGCCGCCTTGCAATATATCAAGACTTCGCCCTGATCTTGCCCCGGCACCCCAGTGGAGTACCGCGTGGTTAGCTGCTTGAATCCATCATCTAGCCAAGTGTACGAGGAGTGTAGTTTTGCCTCCGCTATCCAAATGAAGCCATGTGCAGCCTTTACCAGAATATCACAATGCCCACCATGCTGCGGGTCATGCTCTGCGTCCACCCCCTGACCCTTCAGAATAGAGACTATCTGTACTGTTAGAGCATCCTCGCTGTCCTTCTGCTTAAGATGGCGATACTGCTCTAGTTCGCCACAGCAATAGTCAACAAGGTCCCTAAGCGCATCAGCGCGTTCGGCGTGAGTGGTTGCGGTGCGATACCGAATTTGACAGGCAAGCGGCGTCCCGTCCTCTACGACCAAGTCGCTAATGCGGTAAACTGAGAAACTCAATGGGCGCTTTCCGCAAGTTTAACTAGGGAGAAGAATGGCAACACATGATCCCTCGGGTTATCCACAAACTCACCAGTAATCGGATGAACGAGAACGTTCCGAGCTACCACGTCTGCAAACTCCTCATCTGATAGCTCTGACGAAGTGTCGTCTTCGTCAATGAAGATGCCACCCGCCTTCAAGATGGCTGCTTCCGATGTAGTGAGCGCAGTTAAAGCAGCTTCAAGCTCGGGCGTAACTCGATCCTGATCTACTATTGCCAACATGCTCTCATAGGTCAGCATCTGAGCTTCTTCGGGATTTAACCTGAGTAGCCCTTCGGCGAGCCGCAAGCATATTTTTCCCGTAGGCGTGTCCGCCCAGGTCGAAGTCAGCCTTGCAATGACTTCTTTCTTGTCCATGGCTTTCTTAACCGACAGCCGTAGCTGCGGCTGGCTCGGCTGGAGTTAGGCGGCGCAAATGCTCCAATACACGCTCCGAAACGTATTCGTAGTCCTCTGTTCCAAGGCAGTCCTTGATCAACGCGGCGGAGATGACTGGCTCGCCCGATCCCCCTCCAACTTTATGCGCGCCGCGCGAAGTTCCAGCCAAGGTCAACTCTGGTGCAAGAAGTAGGCCATCTGCGCTAAGATGCCACTGAATGCTCACATGGAAAGGCTGTATGTCCTGACTAAGCGCGTTCACGCCACCTACGTGGTAGAGTTCTTCCCGTAAGCATAGGCGAGTGCGCCGCATTCTCTCGTCCTTCACCGACCCGGTAGACGTGTTGAAAGTCAGCTGAACGACTTTGCCTTCCGATGCATCGCTATACATGCTCCACACTAGTGGATAGAGGTCCACCGGCCTAACAAGAATGTCTTGTCCGATCAGCATGTTGACAGCTTTTCTGTATTGCGACTGTAACTGATGAGCCAGTTCTTGCGTCATGCCACGCGGAAAGTCTGTTCGTACTTCAACGACGTTGTGTCGACTGTGCACCCAAACCACAGCAAAGAGCTGAACTGGGCGATAGCGTAGCCCCACAATCTCGTCGAACTGAGTGCGCAATGCCGAGTGTTCGTCAAGTTGGGCGGTGGAGATGGTCTCCCTCGTCGTCAAGTTCACACAGGAAGCGAACACAGCGCCGACACCTTCCGCATTGCGAACGATCTGAACCAACTCAGGGTCAAGCCCAGCCTCGCCAAGTGCCTGCTCGTCGAGAAGCAACGGATAGCTACTGGCAAACGGTCCTTGACCTAGCGGGGCCTTACTAATCGCTTCGGCAAGCGCAGCACGGCCTTCATTGCCTACGGCGTAGAACTTAGTCATCTTCTCGCCGCACAGGATGTGCTCCTCCAGAAACCGACGAAGCTCACGCTCGGCGTAGGCGTGGTCAACACTTGCGAGTGCTTCTGAGGTCCGGTCCCATCCCTGACTTGTGCTAAGACCCACAGCCTTCAACACACGATTGGCCAGAAGCCAAGGCATACGCTCTCTCAGGCTCGACAAAAGGCTTTGATCCAACCACACCTCCATAGCACAGCGTCTCGCAGTCAACGCGCAAAGCTATTGCTTGTCGAGCCTTTCATCCGACCTCGCGCCCATCTCGTCCGAGCAGACTATCGGAACGCGGCGGAGATATCGCTTTAGGTTAGCACTGACACGCACACCTTCGCCAGACACCGTGTACGTTGACATAAGGAGAAGTGCGACACACAGTGTGGCACACCTGAGCAACCTCACGCTCGCCGGTCCAGCCCCGTCAATGGCTTAGAAATATGGTAGCGGGTCCGGTACCCGCCTCCACCTTCCTCTGCCCGGTCCAAGGATTGCCCGCCTGCCACGGTGGCGGCAACTTGTTGACTGCGGGAAGAAAAAGGGGTGAAGGCCGCAAGGGCACAGGCTATACTGCACGCGAAGAGAACGATGGTGCCGAAGCAGACGGCCGGTCGGTCGGGGAAAGTTCCGGCAGAGCGGAGGGAACGGCGCAGAGCTGGAGGCAGTGGTGGTCGGCAAATTCCTTCTCGGCATGGTATCCGGCGGGCTGGTGGTCACGGGCGGACTGGTGATCGCCTCGCTGCTGGCGCCGACGCGGCCTGCGAATGACAATGCTCCGACTGTTGCCGTCGAAGAACCAATCGCTTCGCCAGAGGCGACGACGCCGGAAGCCGGGGCGAAGGTGGCCGAGGCTGCCCTGCCCGTGACGGAGGAGCCTGTGGCGGAGACCGCTGCCGAAGCCCCCGCAGTGACCCCCAGCGTGACGGAAGAGGCCCCCGCGGCGCCCGAGGTGGAAACCGTCGAGGCAATGCCCGCCCCCGAGGCGCCGGTGGCCGAGGTCGACAAGCCCGAGACCGGCACCGAGCCGTCGAAGCCCGCCGCGACCGAGGCCGATGCGGCAGCGACCCCCGATCCGGCAGCTCCGGCCCAAGCGGCAGCAGAGGCCGAGGGCGCCGATGCCAAGGTCACGGCAGAGACGGCGGAGGCCAGCGCACCCACCGAGACCCGGCTTGCCGATGCGGGGGGGATGGCAGAACCTGCCGCTCCCGCCGCAGAGCCCACCCCTGCCGAACCCGAGGCTCCGGCGGTGGCGGCAACGGAGGCCGCTCCGGTCGAGACCGCCACGGCGGAGCCCGCCCCTGCCGAACCGATCCCGAGCGAGCCCGCCCCCGCGACAGCCGAGGCCACCGCGGAAACCGCCCCCGCAGCGCTGCCGGTGGAACCTGCCCCGGCAGAAGCCGTCCCGAGCGAAGTGACCCAGTTGGCCGATGCCACGCAAGCACCCGCGGCCGAGCCTGCCACGGCCGCAGAGGCAGCGCCGGCGGTGACAGAGCGGGCCGTCGAGGCACCGGTCGTCCAGGCCCCGGCGGTCGAGGCGCCCACCCCCGAAGCCGCATCGCCGCCCGTCCCCGACACCGAAGCGCCTGCCATGGAGCCTGCGCTGGAAGCTGCTGCTCCCGAAGTCGCGCTTGCCGAGCCGGAGGAGTCGCCGATCGCCGACACCCCTGCCGTCGAGCCCGCTGCCGAACCCGTACCGCCTGCGACCGCCGAAGCCCCCGCTGTCGAGCCCGAACCCATCCCGGCCCCGACCGAGACGATTCCGGGCGTCGCCCTGCCCGAGATGCCCGGCACGAAGCCTGCCGCGCTGCCGGGTGTCACCGAACCCGCCGCCGACCCCGCGACGGTCCTGACCGAGGAAGAGAACAGCCCCACCTTCAAGCCCGCCCCCGGCCTTGTTCGTGCGGGCGAAGGGGTGATCATCGGGCGTACCAAGCCCGCCGAGGAGCCCGCCCCCACTGATCCCGCCGCAGACCCTGCCGCGGCACCCCTCGACCCGCGCCCGATCGCGCAGTTCGCCGCAGCCTTCGAGAACCCCGGCGCCAAACCGCCCTTTGCCATCGTGCTGGTCGATCCCGGCACCCCGGATCTGGACCGCGCGGGGCTTGCCGCCCTGCCCTTCCCGGTCAGCTTCGCGCTGGACCCTCTGGACCCTGCCACGCCGGACCGCGCCGCGATCTACCGCGAGGGCGGGAAGGAGGTGGTGATGCTGGTGACGGGCATCGCCCAGGGCGCTCAGGCGTCGGATGTCGAGGTGGCCTTCCAGGCGATGGAACAGGGCCTGCCCGAGGCCGTCGCGGCGATGGACCTGGCCACTCCGGTCTTCCAGAACAACCGGGGTCTGGCCAGCGCTGTGGTGCCGATCCTGAAGGCGGATGGCCGTGGGCTTCTGACCTGGGACGCGGGGCTGAATGCCGCCGACCAGGTGGCCCGGCGCGACGATCTGGAAGCTGCCGTCGTGTTCCGCAACCTCGACCAGGCCGGTGGCGACAAGGTCGCGGTGCGACGCCTTCTCGACCGCGCGGTGTTCAAGGCCGACCAGAACGGGCGGGTCAGCGTCGTCGGCACCGCCGATCCGGCGACGGTGGCCGCCCTTCTGGAATGGACGGTGGAGGGCAAGGCCGCGACGGTGGCGCTGGCGCCGCTGACGGCGGTGCTGAAGGTCGACTGAGGGGTTGCTCGTCGTCTCCTTCGTCGCTCCTCGCGGGGCCTATCCCCGACGAGAAGCCGAAGGCGCACGCGGCGGCGGCGTCAGCCGTTCCCGCGCCCGGCAAAGCGGCCCGCATCCTCGGCGGCGCGGCGCAAAGCGTTGGATTTGTTGACAGTTTCCTGATACTCGGCCTCGGGGTCGCTGTCGAAGACCACCCCGCCCCCGGCCTGGATATAGAGCGTCTCGTCCTTCAGGACCGCGGTGCGCAGCGCGATGCAGAAGTCCATCTCGCCATTGGCCGCGAAATAGCCGACGCCGCCGCCATAGACGCCGCGCTTTTCCGGCTCCAGCTCGTCGATGATCTCCATCGCCCGCACCTTCGGCGCGCCGGACACGGTTCCCGCAGGCAGGCCCGCCAGCAGGGCCGACAGCGCATCCTCGCCCGCGCCGATCTGGCCCACCACATTGCTGACGATATGCATCACATGGCTGTAGCGCTCGATGATGAAGGTCTCGGTGGGCCTGACCGTGCCGACTGTCGCCACCCGGCCCACGTCGTTGCGGCCAAGGTCGAGAAGCATCAGATGCTCGGCGCGTTCCTTCGGGTCGGCGAGCAGCTCCGCCTCCAGCGCCTTGTCCTCTTCCGGCGTCGCGCCGCGCTTGCGGGTCCCGGCGATGGGGCGGACCGTGACCTCGCCATCGCGCAGACGGACGAGGATTTCCGGGCTGGCCCCGATCACCTGGAAGCCGCCGAAGTTGAAGAAGAACATGAAGGGCGAAGGATTGGTCCGCCGCAGGCTGCGATACAGCGCGAAGGGCGGCAGGGTGAAGCGCTGCGACCAGCGCTGGCTGGGCACGACCTGAAAGATGTCGCCCGCGCGGATATATTCCTTGGCCTTCTCGACCGCCGCCTTGTAGCCCGTGTGCGTGAAGTTCGACTGCGCCGCACCGACCGGCGCGCTATCACCCAGATCGCGCGCCGCCGAGGGCGCGCGGTCGAGGTCGCGGAGTGCGTCCATCACCCGTTCGGCGGCCTGCGCATAGGCCGCCCGCGCCGACAGGCCCCCTGCCACCCAAGCGGGGGCGACCACCGTCACCTCGCCCTTCACCCCGTCCAGCACGGCGACGACCGAGGGTCGGATCAGTTCCGCATCGGGCAAGCCCAGCGGATCGGGGTTCACGTCCGGCAGGTGCTCGACCAGCCGGATCATGTCATAGCCGAGATAGCCGAAGAGCCCCGCCGAGACGGCAGGCAGCCCCTCGGGCATGTCGATCCGGCATTCCGCCAGCAGATCGCGCAGGGTCTGCAACGGATGGCCCGGCAGATCGGTGAAGCTCTGCCGGTCGAAGCGCGCCTCGCGGTTGATGCGGCTTGTCTCGCCGTGGCATTGCCAGACCAGATCCGGCTTCATGCCGACGATGGAATAGCGGCCGCGCACCTCGCCGCCCGTCACCGATTCCAGCATGAACGTGTCGGCGCGCGCATCGCCCAGCTTCAGCATCAGGCTGACCGGCGTGTCGAGGTCCGCCGCGAGCCGCGCCCAGACGATCTGGTTCTTTCCCTGGTTCCAGCCCGCCTCGAATGCGGCAAAGGATGGCTGCAACTGCATCAGGGCAGGCTCGTGTGGACCGCGTTGATCGCGGTCTGGTCCAGAGTGATCCCCGCCTGGGCGGTCAGCGCGGCGGTGAAGGCGGCGAAGGCATCCTGCGAGATCGCCTGTCTCGCCTGCGCTTCCAGCGCGACCCTCTGCTCCTCGGCATCCTCGCCCTCGACCGCGGCGGGAAGGATCTTGTTCAGTTGCACCACGGCGGTGAAACCATCGGCCTGGATCACCTCGACCCCGCCCTCGGCCATCCGGAACACATCCTTGAGCAGACTGTCCGGCGCATCCGCGACGAAACCGGTGCGCGCGGTTTCCGGCGTCACGTCGACGATGCCGAAGCTGCCGATCCCGGCCCCGCCTTCCAGAGCGGCCTTGATCTCGCTTGCCCGGGCGGCCAGCGCCTTGGCCACGGCCTCCGCGCGCCAGTCCTCGGCCACCTTCTCCTTCGCCTCGTCGAAGGGGATCGGGGCGGCGGGCACGATCTGGTCCAGCCGCAGCGCGACGACGCCGCCGTCATCCAGCACGATGGCTTGGGGGAAATCGCCTTCCTTTGCCGCTTCGGCGGCGGTGCGGAAGGCTGGATAGCCCTCGATGGTGCTGTCGCCCGGCTGGCCCGGCACATAGTCGAGCGTCGCCAGCGCCAGCCCGGACCCTTTGGCGAGGTCCTCCAGCGTCGCGCCCCCGGCGAGAAGATCGTCGATCTCCTCGACCCGGTCGCCGATCGCGCGGCGCGCCGCATCGGCCTGCATCTCGGAGGCCAGCGTCTCGCGCGCGGCCTCGAAGCTGGTTTCTTCCGCCGCCAGCACCCCGTTCACCCGGTAAAGCGCAGGGCCAAGACCGGACTCCACCGGCCCGGCCACCCCGCCCTCGGCCACTGCGAAGACCGCCTCGCCCGCAGCCCCGAGTTCCTCTTTCGACACATCGCCCTGGTCGATGGCATCCAGCGACAGCCCGCGTTCGGCCACCAGCGCCTCGAAGCTGGTCCCCGCGTCGAGCTTCGCCTTTGCCGCCTCGGCGCTGGCCTCGTCGGGGAAGACCAGCCGCTCGACGATCCGCCGCTCGGGGGTGACGAATTCGGCGATCCGCTTGTCATAAAGCTTCTTCAGTTCCGCCTCGTCGACCGGCTGGTCCTTGGCGATCGCCTCGGGCAGAAGCGCGGCATAGGTGATGCGCTTGGCCTCGGGCTTGGTGAAGCGGTCGACATGCGCATCGTAATGCGCCTTCAGCTCCTCCTCGGTCGGCTCGGCCACCGGGGTCGCCAAGTCTGCCTCGGTCAGCCGCAGCATGGAGAAACCGCGGCGTTCCGCCACCCAGGCGTACAGCGTGTCGGTCATCGGCTTCGGCGCCGCGAAGCCGCCGGCGACGGCCCCCTGCAACAGCTCGCGGCTGATGTCGCGGCGCAGGTTCGTCTCGAACTCGGTCTCGCTCAGGCGGTTGCGCTTCAGCGCGAACTTGTAGGCTTCCCGGTCGAACGTGCCGCTGATGCCCTTGAAGCCGTCCATCTTCATGATCTCGGCCGCAACCATCTCGTCGCCGACCGACAGGCCCAACCGCTGAGCCTCATTGTCCAGCGCGGCGCGGGTGATCACGCCCTGCAACACCTGCTTGTCGATGCCGAAGGACAGCCCCTGCTGCACGGTGATCGGCTGGCCCAGCTGCTGCGACAGGGCACTGACCTGCGTCTGCAGCGCGCGGGCATAGTCGTCGGTGGTGATCTCGATGCTGCCGACGCTGGCAACCTTCGACACGCCGCCCGAGAAGTTGGTGACGCCGAAGCCGCCGAGGCCCAGGATCAGCATCGACATCAGGATCCAGACCGCCGCCTCCTGCGCCTTGCCGCGCGGGCGTTTGCCGTCTTGGGTCGGGGTCTTCGCCATAGCTCTGCCTTCGGGTTGTTCCGGGTGAGGTGAATAGTGGGAACCCGGCAGGGGGGCAAGATCAAGATCGCCCGTCGCCCCCGCGCCTCACATCCCCGTCAGGGGCGGAAGGCCTTCAGCCGCCGGATCACCTCGGCAATGCCCTTGGCGTCGACATTGGCGAAGGCGATGCGGATCTGCCTTTTGCCCGCCGCCGAACCCTCGGGCTGGAACATCGTCCCCGGCAGCATCAGGAGCGAGGCCTCCGTCACCAGCCGCTTGCACAGGGCGTCGCTGGCGATGTCGAAAGGATGTTCAACATAGGCAAAATAGGCGCCGCAGCCCAGAAGCTTCCAACCCGGCAGCGACTGGAAGCCTTCGGTCATCGCCTTGCGCCGGGCGAGGATTTCGTCGCGCTCACCCGCCAGCCACTGCCCAAGGTTCCGCATCCCCCAAAGCGCGCCGATCTGGCCCAGTTGGCTGGGGCAGATCGCCACGGTGTCGAGGAATTTCTCTACCTCGGCCAGCCGCTGGGTCGAGGCGACGACCGCGCCCACCCGATGCCCCGTCAGCCGGTAGGCCTTGGAGAAGCTGTAAAGCTGGATCAGCGTGTCGGCCCAGTCAGGGTCCTGGAACAGATCATGCGGGGCGCCAGTCCGGCTGTCGAAATCGCGGTAGGTTTCGTCGACGATCAGCGCGAGGCCCCTCGCGCGGGCAAGGTCGCGGAAGGCGGAAAGCGTCTCGGCCGGATATTCCACGCCGCCGGGGTTGTTCGGGCTGACCAGCACGATGGCCCGCGTCCGGTCGGTGATCAGCCCTGCCGCAGCTTCTGCCGAGGGGATCAGCGTTTCGTCAGTTTCCAACGGAACGGTGGTGACCGAGGCCATGTCCAGCCACATCTTGTGATTGAAGTACCACGGCGTCGTCAGGATCACCTCGTCCCCCGGCCCGGCCAGCGTCGCCATCACCGTGCAGAAGGCCTGGTTGCAGCCCTGCGTGATCGCCACCTGCGCCGGGGTCACGCTGCCGCCATAGGTGGCCGACCATTGCCGCGCGATCTCCTCGCGCAGCGCGGGCAGCCCCAGCACCGGACCGTAGAGATGCGCCTGCGGGTCGTTCAGCGCCGCATCCGCCAGGGCCTGCCGCAGGCCCAGCGGCGGGCTGTCGACCGGCGCGGCCTGGCTGACGTTGATCAGCGGGCGGTCGGCGGGGAAGGCAACCCCTTCGATCCAGCGCCGCGCCTCCATCACCGGGGGCGGTTCCGTGGCGGCAAAGGCGGGGTTCAGCGGCAGGGTCATTCGGTCCATCCTGGAAGCATCGGCCCGAAGTGTCCCCGGATGGCGGCCAGTTGCAAGCCCTCTCCTTATCGCACCGGACCAGCTTCATCGACACCGAGGTCAAGTCCGGCCGCTACGGACCGGCCAGCGGAGTGATCCGCGCCGGCCTGCGGCTGTTGCAGGAGCACGAGGCCAAGGTGAAGGCACTGGAAGCCGCATTGATCAAGGGCGAGGAATCGGGGCAGCCCTTCGACAGCGAAGCGTTTTTGGCGAGACAGCCGGGCTGATGCTGTCATCCCCGCGCAAGCGGGGACCCAGGTCCTGACAGCCCCATCTGGGTCCCCGCTTGCGCGGGGATGACAGCTGTTTCGACATGGGCTTCGGTGCAAAAGCCCCGATTGCGCCGAAAGTCGTCAGGCGCCGTCTCTCAGTCCGCCCCGCGCATCGGCTGGACGTATTGCAGCGCCATGTCCCAGGGGAAGAAGATCCAGGTGTCCTGGCTGACGCCGGTGATGAAGGTGTCGGTCTGCTTCTCGCCCTCGGGCTTGGCATAGACGCAGGCGAAATGCGCCTTGGGGTAGAGGCCCCGGATCAGTTCCAGCGTCTTGCCGCTGTCCACCAGGTCGTCGACGATCAGGATGCCCCCGCCGTCGCCCATCAGTTCCGCCTGCGGGGCCTTGATCACCTGTGCCTCGCGGCGCTGGTCGGCCTTGCCGCCGCCGGAATGGTAGGACCTGACGCTGATCGTATCCACCACCCGGATGTCCAGCTCGCGGCTGACGATCATTGCCGGGACCAGCCCGCCCCGCGTGATGCCGACGACCGCCTTCCAGGTTCCCCCCTCGCCCGGCCCCTTGCCGTCCAGCCGCCAGGCGAGCGCCCGCGCATCGCGGTGGATCTGGTCCCAGCTGACGTGAAATCCCTTTTCATGCGGCAGGCGGTCGGCGGACATGGGTCCCTCCTCAGGTGGCGACGATCTTGACGCCCAGAAGGGCCAGCGCGGCCCCGAATGAGCGGTCGATCACGGTTTTCAGGCTGATATAGGCCGCCCGCGTCCGCTCCATCGAGAAGATACGGGCGACAAGGCTGTTCCAGGCGGTCTCGGCGATCAGGATCAGAAGGATCAGGCAGGCCAGCACCCATCTGGGGGTGCCGGGGCTGATGGTGCCAAGGAAGATCGAGGAATACATGACCACCGCCTTGGGGTTCGACAGGTTGGTCCAGAACCCCAGCCGATAAGCCGCGAAGGCCGAGCGCGGGACGGGCCGCGCATCCTCGGCAATGAAAGGCTTTTTCGCATCGCGCCAGAGATGCCAGGCCATCCAGAGAAGATAGGCCGCCCCGCCGATCTTCAGCGCCCAAAGCAATGAAGGTGCCGCGTCGAAGACCAGATGCAGCCCGAACATCGCCGCCAGCGCCCAGACCACCGCGCCGCTGGCGATGCCCAGCGCCAGCATCGCCCCGGTTCGGAAACCCTCGGTCAGTCCGGTCCGGGCCGACATGAGGACAGCCGGGCCGGGCGAGACCACGGCGAACAGCACCAGCCCCGCAAAGGCCAGAAAGGCGGCCAGGCTCACTGACCGCCCTCCTTCCTGCCTTGCAGAAGGTCGATGTCAGGGGCCTCGATCGCCTTCATGCCCACCGCATGATAGCCCGCATCGACATGCAGGTTCTCGCCCGTGGTGCCGGAGCCGAGATCGGACAGCAGGTAAAGCGCGGCCTTGCCGACCTCTTCCTGCGTCACATTGCGGCGCAGGGGCGAGTTCAGCTCGTTCCATTTCATGATGTAGCGGAAATCGCCGATGCCCGAGGCGGCCAGCGTCTTGATCGGCCCCGCCGAGATCGCATTGACCCGGATACCGTCCTTGCCCAGATCCTCGGCCAGATATTTGACCGAGGCCTCCAGCCCCGCCTTCGCAATGCCCATCACGTTGTAATGCGGCATGACCTTCTCGGCGCCGTAATAGGTCAGCGTC
>NZ_DAIQAT010000006.1:63640-64932 GCF_036781545.1 Tabrizicola sp. | reverse complement strand
CCCTTGTAGATCACCTCGCCCGTCGTCGGCGTCACGAACCCGGCGATCTGCTTGAAGAGGGTGGATTTTCCCGCCCCGTTCGGCCCGATCACCGACAGGATTTCCTGCGGGGTGACGTCGAAGCTGATGTCGTTGTTCGCCGTCAACCCGCCATAGCGCTTGGTGACGTTCTTCACTTGCAGGATCGGCGCGGTCATTTGCGGCCTCCTTTCCGGTCGAGAAGGCTGAGCACGCCGTTCGGCAGGATCAGCATCAGCGCGATCAGCGCGCCGGAATAGATGAGGAGTTGGTATTGCTTGGCAACCGACAGGAGGTCCCAGCCGAAGTAAAGGAGGAGCGTGCCCAGCATCGGCCCGAAGACATAGCCCAGGCCGCCGAGGAAGCAGTAGAGCATGAAGTTCACGCTGTCCTGGACCACGAAGGAGGAGGGATAGATCGACTGCGAGATGGCGACGAAGATCGCCCCGGCCAGCCCGCCGAAGAAGGAGGAGATGGCATAGGCCAAGACCCGCAGCATCGCGGTGTTGACGCCGATGGAAGCCGACAGTTCCTCGTTCTGCTGCAGGGACCGGCAGAGGTGGCCAAGGCGGGAGTTCACGATGCGCCAGAGGACGAGATAGGTCACGACCATCAGCACGGCGGCCATCAGGTAGAAGGCGAGCTTGGGGTTCGCCAGCGTGGCGAAATCGGGGATGATCGTCAGGCCGAGGATGGAAAGCTCGCCCGGCAGCGGGATCGAGGTGATGCCCTTGGCGCCGTTGGTGACGGGCAGCGCCAGTGCGGTCAGCCGGGCGACCTCGGTCAGGACCAGCGTGACCATGGCGAAGTAGACCCCGCGCAGCCGCAGGATGGGAAGGCCGATCACGACCGAGACGGCGGCGCAGAAAAGACCCGCCAGCGGCAGCGTCAGCCAGAAGCTGACGCCATACTGCGTGATCAGGATCGCCGAGACATAGCCCCCGGTCAGGGCATAGGCGCCCTGGCCGATGTTGATGCGGCCGATGTAGAAGGTCAGCCAGACCCCGGCGGCGGCCACCGACAAGAGGGCGACCGACGTGAGCGTGTAGTAGAAGTCCCAGCGTCCGGTCAGGGCGATGAAGGCGGGGACAAGGATGAAGACGGCCAGAAGGAAGGCCAGCACTCCGGCAAGGCGGGCGGCGGACATCGGGCGGCGCTCGGCCATGGATTGCGTCTGATCGGTCATCGGTTCAACCCCAGGGCTTGCCCATCAGGCCCTGCGGCCGGATGGCGAGGAAGATCATCAGGGTGACGAAGATCACCAGGTAGGTGAC
>NZ_DAIQAT010000006.1:0-63540 GCF_036781545.1 Tabrizicola sp. | reverse complement strand
CGCGATCAGGATGCGGTCATAGGGCATGATCAGCCGCATGTCCCAGTTGAAGACCCCGTTGACGATCTTCGGCACCCCGCGCTGCTTTTCCCCGAAGAGAAGCAGGATCACCGCGTCCAGGAAGAAGGCGATCCCCGCCGCCAGCAGCATGGTGGATTCGTCGCGCTTCGACCGGGCGATCACCGGGCGGAACAGGAACCTCTCGATTACCGCCCCCATCACCGCGAGCACGATGGCCGAGGCGACCAGCCCGACGATGAAGGGCAGCCCCAGCTGGGCCACGACGGTATAGGTCACGAAGCCGCCGAAGACATACATCTGCCCATGGGCGAAGTTCAGCACGTTCATCAGCGAGAAGATCAGCGTGAGGCCAAGCGCGATCAGGGCATATTGCGCGCCCAGATAGAGGCCGTTGGCAAGGATCTGTTCCATGCGGGGGTCCTTTTGCGGCAGGGACAGCAGGGCCCGGTCCGGGGAGATGGCTCCCGGGCCCTGCATCTTACACTGAAGGGTCGTCGGGCCTTAGTCGACCTGGGCGACGAACAGTGTCTCGAACTTGCCGTCCTTGAACTCGTTCACCACCAGCGGCACCGAGACCTGGCGCTTCTGGCCGAACGAGGTGGTGCCGACATAGGTCAGCTTCGCGTCACCGACCATGAAGGGGTTCGGTGCCTCGAACGTGTCCATCGTCTTCTTGAACTCTTCCACGTTGTCGATGGCCGCCGGGTTCGCCTTCAGCGTCTCGATGATGTATTCCAGCGCATAGACCTTGGTGTTGGACTCGTCATTATACTCGCCGAACATGTCGGTGTAGCGGGTGACGAATTCCTTCATCGTGTCGCTGGCCAGCTCGGGCGTGGACGCGCCACCGACCGAGATGAAGCCGTTCGCCAGCTCGCCCGCGCCTTCGGCCAGAACGGCGGCGTCCTGCGCGGTTTCGGTCGAGATCAGGCCGGTATAGCCCAGCTCGCGGGCCGAGCGGATCAGCTGCGGCGCGTTGGCGGGGGACACGCCCGACAGGACCAGAAGGTCCGGCGCGGTCTGGATCACCGGCAGGAGGACCGGGGTGAAGTCGGTGGTGTCCATCTGGTAGGTCACGGTGTCCGACACGACGTCAAGCCCCAGCGCCTTGGCGGCGGCGGCCCCGGAATCACGCTGCGACAGCGGGTCGGATTCATTGCCGGCGATGAAGGCGATCTTCTTCACGCCCTTGTTTTCCATCAGGTATTTGTAGATCGCCGGGCCGGACTGGTAGTTCGCCACCATCCCGAGGATCGCGTTCGAGGCGGGCGGCTCGTACAGGCTTTTCGGGAAGGCGTAGGGGAAATACATGATCCCGTTCTGCTCGGCCACCGGGCGGACCGCAGCTGCGCCGTCATCGACATTGGGGCCGACGACATAGTGGATGCCGTCCTGCGCCATCTTCTCCATGCCCGCGATGGCGCGCTTGGGGTCCTTCTGGTCGTCGAAGGGGACGATCTGGATGTCATAGGTGGTGTCGCCGATCTTGACCCCGCCCAGTTCGTTCAGCCAGGCCGCCCGGGCTTCCATCGAGCGCTGGTTGGAAATGCCCCAGGCCGCCGCCGGGCCCGAGGTCACGCCGACGAAACCGATCTTCAGCTTGGCGTTCTCGGCCCAGGCGGCAGAGGTTGCCGTAACGGCAAGCGCAAGGGCGAGGCCGGTCGTCGCAAGGAAACTGCGTCTCTTCATTCTGGTGCTCCCTGTTCATGGGTCAGCGGAATTCGAGTCCGCGACACAGGGATTGACGGATTTGCTGACAAAGTTGTCAACAAAAAAGTTACGCATGGTTCACGATGTGCCCCTTGAAGGGCGCGCTTGTTCCCCTGTAGCGTGGAAACCGGTCACTTTTGAAACGGACATCCGGGATGGACACCCTCGGCAATACCGCCGAACAGGACGCGCGGGACGACGAGCTTGGCGAGGAAGAGATCGTCGAGCGAATCTTCGAGGCGATCATCGACCAGCGCCTGCCGCCCGGCACCAAACTGTCCGAAGCCGCGCTGTGCGAAGCCTTCAGTGTCGGGCGGATGCGCATCCGGCAAAGCCTGCTCCTGCTCGCCAGCCGCGAGGTGGTGGAGCTTTTGCCGAACCGCGGCGCCTTCGTCGCATCGCCCTCGGCGGAACAGGCGCGCGAGGTGTTCGAAGCCCGGCTGATGATCGAGCCGAACGTCTCGCGTCTGGCCGCCGAACGGGCGACGGACGAGGACCTGAACCGGCTGGAGCGGCATCTGAAGCTGGAGCATGAAGCGCATCACGGCAACAAGCGCCGCGATGCGATCCGGCTTTCCGGCCAGTTCCACGTCCTGCTGGCCGAGATCGCCGAAAATGCCGTCACCTTGCGGATGGTGAAGGAGCTGGTCACGCGGACCTCGCTTATCATCGGCATCTTCGGCAGTCCCGGCGTGTCGAACTGTCGGGATGAGGATCATGACGAAATCTACGAGGCTTTCCGGACCCGCGACTGCGAGGCGGCGGCGCGGCTGATGTCGGCCCATCTGAGTCGCATCCAGGAGAACCTGGAGCTGAGCGGTGCGGCGGAAGGCGCCAGCGACCTGGTGGCGATCTTCCGGAAATAGGCGTGCTGGCCGCCTTGGCTGCTCTCACGTTCTCTCGCCCGTAGAATCGATGGGAAGCAGGCGCTTCCCCGGCGCCTGACCTGCTGGGGCATCGCGGCGCATTTCCGCGATGGCTTCGGATGCCAGGTTCTGGATCGGGCGCGCGAAGACCATCGACAGGAGATTGTCGATCAGGCCCAGGCGCGTGTGGCGCGAAGCTGAAGGCGCTCCAGGCAGGGCTGACCTGCTGCGGCGGCCCGGTGGTGGGCAGGCCTGCGATTCATCGGGCGCCTTGCGCAGCCCGCAGGGCGTTGCGTTGGGCGACCCGGGCCCGGATCGCGGCGACGCTGGTCACGGGGGTCGCCGCGAAAAGCTGGCGGGTATAGGGATGGGTCGGGTTGGCGAAGACTGCCTCGCGCGTGCCCTGTTCCACCGCCTCGCCCTTTGAGATCACCATGACCTCGTCGGCGATGTAGCGCACGACCGAGAGGTCATGGCTGACGAAGACATAGGTCAGGTCGAATTCGTCCTGCAGGTCTCGCAGCAGGTTCAGCACCTGGGCCTGAACCGAAAGGTCAAGGGCCGACACCGGCTCGTCCAGCACGAGGAGCGAGGGGTTCAGCATCAGTGCGCGAGCGATTGCTATGCGCTGCCGCTGTCCGCCCGAGAACATATGCGGGTAGCGGCCGAAATGTTCGGGCTGCAGGCCGACCTTGCGCAGCATGGCCTCGGCCCGCTCGCGCCGTTCGGCGGCGGAAAGGCCGGTGTTGATGACCAGGGGCTCCATCAGCACGTCACCCACCTTCTGGCGGGGATTGAGGCTGCCGTAGGGGTTCTGGAACACCATCTGGACCTTGGCGCGCATCTCGGTCGTGGGGCGTCCGCGCCGGATGTCGACAACGCTGCCCTCGATCAGCAGCTCGCCGCCGGTGGGGGCATCGATGAGCGCGACGATGCGGGCGAGGGTGGATTTGCCCGAGCCGCTTTCCCCGACGATGGCCAGCGTCTTGCCCTTGTCGACCCTGAAGTCGATGCCCTTCAGCGCCCGCACCTCGCGGCTCCGCGCGAAGAGGCTTCCGGGAACATGATAATCCCGGGTGATGGCGCGGCCCTCGACGACGGGGGTCACGGCGCCGCTCCTTCTGTAAAATAGTCGGACACGGTGGGCAGCCTGTCCCCCGATGCATTTTCCGGCAGGGCGGACAAGAGCGCGCGGGTGTAGGGGTGCGAGGGATTTTCGAACAGGGTCAGCACATCGGCCTCTTCCATCTTCTTGCCCTTGTACTGCACCTGCACGCGGTCGGCGGTTTCCGCCACCACGCCCATGTCATGGGTGATCAGGATCAGCGCCATGCCGTAGTCGGCCTGCAGCTTCATCAGGAGGTCGAGGATCTGCTTCTGGATCGTCACATCCAGCGCGGTGGTCGGCTCGTCGGCGATGAGGAGACGGGGATTGCTGGCAATGGCGATGGCGATCATCACCCGCTGGCACTGGCCGCCCGACATCTGGTGCGGATAGGCGCGCAGCTTCTCCTCGGGATCGGGGATGCCCACGCCGGTGAACAGTTCGATCGCGCGCTGGTGCGCCGCGCGACGCGACAGGCCCAGGTTCAGGCGCAGCACCTCCTCGATCTGGAACCCGGCGGTGAACGAGGGGTTCAGCGAGGCAACAGGCTCCTGGAAGATCATGGTGATCTGCCGCCCGATCAGGGTGCGGCGCTCGCGTTCCGTCATCCGCAGGAGATCGCGGCCGTCATAGCTCATCTCGTCGGCGGTCACGGTGGCGGTGTCGGGCAGAAGCCCCATGACGGCCAGCATCGCCACCGACTTGCCTGAGCCGCTTTCCCCCACGATGGCCAGCACCTCGCCCTTGTCCACCGAGACGTCGATCCCGTCCACGGCGGTGAAACTGCCGGTGGCGGTGGCAAACCTGACAGTGAGATTGCGGATGGTCAGGACCGGCATCGCTCAGCTCCGCTTCAGCTTGGGGTCAAGCGCATCGCGCAAGCCGTCGCCCATCAGGTTGATCGCGAGGACCGAGATCAGGATGGCAAGGCCCGGCAGCGTGACGACCCACCAGGCGCGCAGGATAAACTCCCGCGCCTCGGCCAGCATGGTGCCCCATTCCGGCGAGGGCGGCTGCGCACCCATGCCGAGGAAGCCGAGGGCCGCGCTGTCGAGCACGGCGGAGGAGAAGGACAGCGTTGCCTGCACGATCAGCGGCGCCAGGCAGTTGGGCAGGATGGTGCGGAACATCAGCCGCAGATTGCCCGCGCCGGACACCCGGGCGGCGGTCACATATTCGCGCCGCATCTCGCTCATCACGGCGGCGCGGGTCAGCCGGGCGAAATGCGGCTGGTAGACGATTGCAATGGCGATCATCGCGTTGGTCAGACCGGGCCCCAGCACCGCCACCAGCACCAGCGCCAAGAGAAGCGAGGGGAAGGCCAGGATCACGTCCATCACCCGCATGATCACGCTGTCGACCCAGCCGCCGAAGAACCCGGCCAAAAGGCCGATGACGATGCCGCCGACCAGCGCGATCGAGACGACGACGACCCCGATGAACAGCGAATACTGCGACCCGTAGATCAGTCGGGACAGCATGTCGCGACCGACGGCATCGGTGCCGAGCAGATAGCCCGCGCGGCCGCCCTCCTGCCAGATCGGCGGAACCAGCAGGGCATCTCGGTTCTGGACAATCGGATTGTGTGGCGACAAGAGCGGCGCGGCAAGCGCGATCAGGACCAGCAGGATGAAAACGACCAGCCCGATGACCGCACCGCGGTTCTGGCTGAAGTAGAACCAGAACTCGGCCAGCTGGCGGCGGCGCAGCGACACTTCGGCAATCTTGGCAGAGGCTTCGCTCATTGGTTGCGGATCCTCGGGTTGATCAGGCCATAGGTCAGGTCGACCAGAAGGTTGACCAGCATCACAAGGCCCGCGATGAGCAGAAGCCCCGACTGCACCACCGGATAGTCGCGTCGGGAAATGGAATCGATCATCCACTTGCCGATGCCCGGCCAGGAGAAGATTGTCTCGGTCAGGATCGCCCCTGCCATCAGCACGCCGATCTGCAGGCCGATGGTGGTGACGACCGGGATCATGGCGTTGCGCAGCGCATGGACGCCGATGACACGCCGTGGCGGCATCCCCTTAGCGCGGGCGGTGCGCACGTAATCCTCGCCCATCACCTCGAGCATCGCCGAGCGGGTCTGCCGTGCGATGACCGCCAGCGGGATGGTGGCCAGCACGATCGAGGGCAGGATGAGATGCGACAGCGCCGAGGCGAAGGCGCCGTCCTGCCCCGACAACAGGCTGTCGATCAGCATGAAGCCGGTCACATCGGGAAAGAAATACAACAGGTTGATCCGCCCCGAGACCGGGGTCCAGCCCAGCATGCCGGAAAACAGGATGATCAGCAGCAGGCCCCACCAGAAGATCGGCATCGAAAACCCGACAAGCGCGCCCGTCATGGATATCTGGTCGAACCAGCTGCCGCGTCGGATGGCCGCGATCACGCCGACCGGCACGCCGATCACCGTTGCGATCACGATGGCGCAGAGACCCAGCTCGACCGTCGCCGGGAAGAGGGTCAGGAATTCGGTCAGCACGGGTTTCTTCGTGACCAGCGAATTGCCAAGATCGCCGTGCAGCAGCCTGCCCAGGAAATCGAAATACTGCAGCACCACGTTCTTGTCATAGCCAAGCTGTGCCGAAAGCTGGGCATGGCGCTCGGGCGTCACGCCACGTTCACCGGCCATCAGCAGCACCGGATCGCCGGGCAGGACGCGCACGAAGCTGAAGGCGATGATGGTGATCCCCAGGAAGGTGGGGACCAGGTAGAGCAGCTTGGACAGGATGAAGCGGATCATGCGCCTGGCTCTTTGAGGCAGCGCGCGGGGCGAACCCCGCGCGCGCTGGTTTCGATCGACGGGCCTAAACTACTCGGCAATATCGACCGTGTCGAAGGTGAAGTCGCCCAGGGGGCTCATCACGAAGCCGGTCACTTTGGCCGACATCGGCACATACTGCGTCGAGTGGGCGATGGTGAACCAGGGCGCCTGATCCTTGAAGATCACCTGTGCCTCTTCGTAGAGCTTGGTGCGCTCGGCCGGGTCGGCGGTGATCTTGGCATCCTTCAGAAGCTTCGAGAAGTCCTCGTTGCACCAGAAGGCCCGGTTCGCCCCGCCTTCGCCCGCGGAATCGCAGGACAAGAGGACCGACAGGAAGTTGTCCGGGTCGCCGTTGTCGCC
The DNA here is from genome assembly GCF_036781545.1 of Tabrizicola sp. Taxonomy (GTDB): domain Bacteria; phylum Pseudomonadota; class Alphaproteobacteria; order Rhodobacterales; family Rhodobacteraceae; genus Tabrizicola. Next base: position 56,708 of record NZ_DAIQAT010000006.1, on the reverse strand, counting down.
GGTCCAACCCAGGATCACCGCGCCATCGCGGCCCGGTTCCATCGACTTGGCCAGGTATTCGCCCCATTCGTAGGACACGATCTCGACGTTCACGCCGACGGCCGCAAGGTCGGCCTGCATCAGCTCGGCCGTGCGCCGTGCGTTCGGCATGTAGGGCCGCTGCACCGGCATCGCCCAGATCTTCATCGACAGGTTCGAGACACCGGCCTCGGCCAGCATGGCCTTGGCGGCTTCGGGATCGTAGGGATCGTCCTGGATCGCGTCGTTGTAGGACCACATCGTCGGCGGGATCGGGTTCTTGGCCGGTTCGGCCGCGCCCTGGAAGACCGCGTCCACGATGGCCTGCTTGTTGATCGCCATGTTCAGCGCCTTGCGGACCTTCGGATTGTCGAAGGGCGCCATGGTGGTGTTGTAGGCCAGATAGCCCACGTTCAGCCCGGCCTGTTCATCCAGCTTCAGGCTGGGGTCGGCCTTGATCGCCTCGATGTCGGCCGGAGCCGGATAGGGCATCAGCTGGCATTCGCCCGCCTTCAGCTTCTGCAGGCGCACGGCTGCATCGGGCGTGATCGCGAAGACCAGGTCGTCGATGATGGGCTGGGTGCCCCAGTAGTCGGTGTTCTTGGCGTAGCGGATCACCGCGTCCTTCTGGTAGGCCACGAACTTGAACGGGCCGGTGCCGATCGGCAGGTTGTTCAGGTCCTCGGGCGTGCCCGCGGCCGTCAGCGCATCGGCATATTCCTTCGACACGATCGAGGCGAAGGGCATGGCGATATTGGCAAGGAACGGCGCTTCCGGCGTCTTCAGCGTGAACTTGACCGTGTAGTCGTCGACCTTCTCGATCTTGCTGATCAGGTTCGGCATGTCCATCGAGGTATAGTACTCGTAGGTGATGCCGGCGATGTACTGGTGCCACGGATTGTCGGCATTGCCCTGACGGTCGTAGGAGAAGATCACGTCATCGGCGTTGAACTCGCGCGTCGGGGTGAACTTCTCGTTCGATTGCCACTTCACGCCCTTGCGCAGGTGGAAGGTGTATTCCAGCCCGTCCTCCGACACGTCCCAGCTTTCGGCCAGCGCCGGTTCGACCTCGGTGGTGCCCTTCTTGAATTCGGTCAGACGGTTGTAGATCGGATGGGCCGAAGCGTCGAATGTGCCGCCGGCAGTGTAGGGGGCCGGATCGAACCCTTCGGGCGAGGCTTCCGAGCAATAGACGAATGTCTTGGCATCTGAGGCGGCCGCCGTGAGCGCCAGCGCCGAAGCGGCGATCAGGCTGTGAGCGAGATACTTCATCGCGAAGGTTCCTTTTCTGTTGGTCTGTCGTTTCTATGCTCGCCGCCAGCAGGGCTGGGCGACGATTGATCTCTGTGCATCATGACTACCGGGAAGGCATTCCGGAATCCATGCCCCTTTCAGATTGTTTTTCCAAGGTGCCGGTGTGTAGGACCGATGCGAAAGGTCTTCTTTGCATTCGACAGCGCTTCTTTGCAGACAGGACGTGGCCGTTGCGGGACATTCCGCCGGGATTTTCCCGTGCCGGAACATGCGATGACCCAGACCCATCTCAATCTGATCGCCGGCCGCTGGCAGGAAGGTCAGGCCTTCACCGAAAACCGCAATCCCTCCGATCCCTCCGATCTGGTGGGTCTCTATGCCCGTGGCGGAGCCGATGATGTCGCCCAGGCGGTTGCCGCTGCCAGGGCGGCACAGCCTGCCTGGGCTGCGGCTTCTCCACAACTTCGCTCGGATGTCCTGCGACGAGCCGGGGACATTCTCCTGGCAAGGGTCGATGACATGGCGCGTCTTCTGGCGCGAGAAGAAGGCAAGACCCTTGCCGAGGCGAAGGGCGAGGCCTTGCGTGCTGCCCAGCTTTTCCATTTCTACGCCGGCGAGCCTGTGCGGGCCCCCGGAGAAAAGCACGCCTCGATCCGCGACGGGGTCGAGGTCGATGTGACACGCGAACCGCTGGGAGTGGTGGGGCTGATCACGTCGTGGAACTTCCCGATTGCGATCCCGGCCTGGAAGACCGCGCCCGCCCTTGCGGCGGGAAATGCGGTGGTTCTGAAGCCCGCCGACCTGACCCCGGGATGCGCGCATCTTCTCGCGCAGATATTGGTCGAGGCAGGTTGCCCGCCCGGCGTCTTCAACCTGGTCATGGGGCGCGGGTCGGACATCGGCGCGGCGCTGGTGGCGCATCCCGACGTGGCCGCCATCTCGTTCACCGGGTCCGAGCGCGTCGGTCGCGGCATTGCTCTGGGCTGTGCCGAAGGGATGAAGAAGGTTCAGCTGGAGATGGGCGGCAAGAACCCGATGGTGGTCACCGCCAGGGCGGACATCAACCTCGCGGTCGGAGCCTGTCTGAACGGCGCATTCTTCTCGACCGGGCAGCGCTGCACGGCCTCGTCACGGCTGATCGTGGAAGAGCGGGTCCTGCCGGAATTCACCGACAAGCTTGTCGCGGCGATGGGCGCGCTTCGGATCGGCGATCCGCTGGACCCGGCGACGCAGATTGGCCCGGTGGTTTCGGAAGCGCAGCTTTCGGGCAATCTGGACTATGTCCGGCTGGCGGTAGAGGAGGGATGCGAGGTCATCGGCGGGCAGCGTCTGAACCGCCCCGGCAGCTTTCAGGCACTCGCCCTGTTCCTGGGCGCGCGCAATGACATGCGCGTCGCGCGCGAGGAAATCTTCGGCCCCTGCGCGGCGGTCATCCCGGCGGGGGATTTTGACGAGGCGGTGGCGATTGCCAACGATGCCGCCTTCGGTCTTTCATCGGGCATCTGCACCGGCTCGTTGAAGGAGGCGACCCAGTTCAGGCGCCAGTCGAAGGCGGGGATGGTGATGGTGAACCTGCCGACGGCGGGCGTCGATTACCACGTCCCCTTCGGCGGGCGCGGGGCGTCCTCGCTGGGCGGGCGCGAGCAGGGGCGGATGGCGATGGACTTCTACACTTCGGTCAAGACGGCCGACACATTCGCGGGATAGGCGATGGACGACTTTGCCTTTCTGGGGCCTGCGGGTTGGCTGACGGGGACGGATGCCCTGCCATATCAGCGGGACTGGCTGGACCGCTATGGCGCGGCCCCCGTGGGTGTCGCGCGCCCGGCTACGACCGCCGAGGCCGCGCGGATCGTCACGCTGGCGCGTGAGCTTGGGTTGGCAGTGGTGCCGCAGGGCGGGAACACCGGGCTTTGCGGGGCTGCGGTGGCCGAGGGGCGGGCGCTGATCCTGTCGCTGAACCGGATGGCGGCCATGGGGGCGGTCGATCTGGACGGTGGCACGGTCGAGGTCGAGGCCGGGCTGGTGCTGGCCGACCTGCACGCCCGGCTGGAAGGGTCGGGGCTGGTCTTCCCGCTGCATCTGGGCGCCGAAGGCTCGGCGCGGATCGGCGGGCTGATCGCCACCAATGCCGGGGGCTCGCAGGCCTTCCGCCACGGCACGATGGCCGACCTTGTGCTGGGGCTGGAGGTGGTGCTGGCCGACGGCACGATCTGGGACGGCAGACGGGCGGTGCAAAAAGATAATGCGGGCTATGCGCTGCGGCGGCTCTTCGCCGGGTCGGAGGGGACGCTGGGCATCATCACCCGCGCGGTCTTGCGGCTTGCCCCGGCGCCGCGGGCCGAGGCGATGGCGCTGATCGCGCTGCCCGATGCCGAGGCGCTGGTCTCCTTCGGCCGCCACCTGCGCGCGACGGCGGGCGAGTTCCTTGCCGCTGCGGAGTTCTTTTCCGACCAGGGTCTGGACTGGGCGCTGAAGCATCTGGCGCTGGACTGGCCGCTGGACAGCCGTGCACCCTTCTATCTGCTGGTCGCACTTTCCACGACCTCGGCGCAGGTCGCGCTGGACGATATCTTTGCCGAGGCGCTGGAGGCGGGGATGGGGCAGGGGCTGGTGCTGGATGGGGCGATTGCGGCCTCGCTGGCGCAAAGGGCGGCCTTCTGGCGCCTGCGCGAAGAGCAGCCCGAGGGGCAGCGGCTGGAGGGGGCACAGGTCAAACACGACATTTCGGTGCCCGTGGCGCGCATCCCGGACTTCCTGGCCCAGGGCGCGGCGCTTTGCGCGGCGCATCAGGCGGGCATCCGGATCAATCCGTTCGGCCATCTTGGCGACGGGAACATCCATTACAACATCTCGCCGCCAGAGGGCGCGGGCTTCGCGGGCGACATGGGCGACCTGAGCCTGCGCCTTTGCGCGCTGGCGCAGGACATGGGCGGCTCGTTCGCGGCAGAGCACGGGCTGGGGCGGTCCAAGGTGGCGCTGGCCGACCGGCTGCGCAGCCCGGCGGAGCGGCGGCTGATGGCGGAAATAAAGGCCGCGCTGGACCCGGAGGGGCTGTTCAATCCGGGTGTGGTCCTGCGCAACGCGAAAGAAGAACTTTCCTGAAGATCGACGATCTTTGTTTAAGCCGATTGGGGTTGTCGGCCATACTCAGCAGGCACACCCGGCGGGGCTGGAAGAAAAGAGAGCGAGATGACACGAAACGGCGGACAGCTACTGGTCGAGAGCCTGCTGGCGCTTGGGGCCCGAAAAGGGTTCGGCGTGCCGGGGGAGAGCTTTCTTGCGGTGCTGGACGCCCTGCATGACACGCAGGATCAGCTGGCCTTCGTGAACTGCCGGAACGAGGGGGGCGCGGCCTTCATGGCGGCCGCCTGGGGCAAGCTGACGGGCGAGCCGGGGCTTTGCTTCGTCACCCGGGGACCGGGCGTCACCAATGCCTCGATCGGCATTCATACGGCGATGCAGGATTCGGCGCCGATGATCGTCTTCGTCGGTCAGGTGGCGACCTTCATGAAGGGTCGCGAGGCATTTCAGGAAATCGACTACCGCGCCGTGTTCGGCACCTTGGCGAAATGGGCGGTCGAGATCGACGATGTGGATCGGATCCCGGAAATCCTGGCCCGTGCCTGGGTCACGGCCACCACCGGTCGCCCCGGTCCGGTCGTCATCGCCCTGCCCGAGGATATGCTGACCAGCCTGACCGAGGTCTCTCCGCTGGCCGGACCGGCGCGGATCGCCGAAGCCGCCCCTGCCTCCGGCGCGATGGAAGAGGCGCTGGCGCTTCTGCAAGGCGCCGCACGTCCGCTGGTCCTGATCGGCGGCTGCAACTGGACCGACCAGGGCCGTGCCGATCTGCTGGGTTTTGCCGAAGCGTCCGATATCCCCGTGACCGCCGCCTTCCGCTATCAGGACCAGGTGGACAACCATTCTCCGGTCTATGCCGGAGAGGCTGGGGTCGGAATGCCGGCGAACGTCCGGCGGCTGATCCGCGAGGCCGATGTGATCCTCGCGGTCAACGTCCGCTTCGGCGAGATGACGACGGATGGCTACACCCTGCTGTCCGTCCCGGTTCCGTCGCAGGTGCTGATCCATGTGCATGGGTCGGACCGCGAGATCGGCAAGGTCTATCAGCCGACGCTGGGCATCCATGCCGGGCCGAACGCCTTCGCCGCGGCGCTGCGCCCGGTGACTGGGGGCTGGGCCGGTTGGAGGGCGCAGGCACGGGCCGAGTGGGAAGCGGGGTTCGATCTGGGACCGCTGCCCTCGCCGGTGGATATGGGGGTGGTGACGGCCCATCTGCGCGACCTCCTGCCCGAGGACGTGATCCTGACCAACGGGGCGGGGAATTTCACCGTCTGGCCGAACAAGTTCTTCAAATTCGGCCCCAAGGCCCGGCTTCTGGCGCCTCAGTCCGGGGCGATGGGCTATGGCCTGCCCGCCGCCGTGGCCGCAAAGATCGCCGATCCCGCGCGGACCGTGGTCTGCTTCGCGGGCGATGGCGATTTCCAGATGAATTGCCAGGAACTGGCGACCGCAGCGCAATACGGCGCGCAGCCCATCATCCTGCTGCTGAACAACGGCATCTACGGCACGATCCGCGCCCATCAGGAACGCGAGTTTCCCGGACGCGTCTCCGGCACGGATATGATCAACCCCGATTTCGTGGCATTGGCCCGCGCCTATGGCTTCCATGCCGAACGGGTGGAGACGACCGACGCCTTCCCGGCGGCGATGGCGCGCGCCTTGGCCTCGACGACGGGCGCGGTCCTTGACCTGACCATCTCGCCCGAGGCGCTGACGCCACGCCAGACCCTGTCGCAGATGCGTGCCGCAGCACTTGCCAGGAAAGACGCAAAATGACCCGCTCCATCCGCCTGGGTGCCGATATCGGCGGCACCTTCACCGACATTGCGCTGGAAGTCGGCGACCAGATCTTCTCGACCAAGATCCTGACCAACTACACGGCCCCCGAACAGGCGATCCTTGACGGGATGGACATCGTTCTTGCCGAGGCCGGGCTTGGCTATGGGGATCTGGAGATCGTCATCCACGGCACGACGCTGGCCACCAACGCCCTGATCGAACGGCGGGGGGCAAAGGTCGCCTTCCTTACCACCGAGGGGTTCCGCGACGTGATCGAGATGCGGACCGAAAGCCGCTTCGATCAGTACGACCTGAACCTGCGACTGCCGACGCCCCTTGTCCCGCGCGAGGATCGCTTTCCGATCGCCGGGCGGGTCGGCGCCTCCGGCGCCGAACTGGCGCCGCTGGACGAGGACGCGCTGCGGGCATTGGTCCCGGTCATCGCGCAGGGCGGCTATGGCGCGGTGGCCATCGGTTTCATACATTCCTACCTGAACCCCGACCACGAACGCCGCGCGCGCGACATCCTGTCCGCCTGCGGGCTGCCGATCTCGATCTCGTCCGAAGTCTCGCCGCAGATGCGGGAATACGAACGCTTCAACACGGTCTGCGCCAATGCCTATGTCCGACCGCAGATGGCGTCCTATCTGGACCGGCTTCAGGACCGGCTGAAGGAGCAGGGCGCGACTTGCCCGGTCTTCATGATCCATTCGGGCGGCGGTCTTGTCAGCGTGGCCACGGCGGCCGAGTTCCCGGTGCGTCTGGTGGAATCCGGCCCCGCGGGCGGAGCGATCTTTGCCGCAGACGTGGCCCGCCGCTTCGGCCTGGAGAAGGTGGTCAGCTACGACATGGGCGGCACGACGGCGAAGATCTGCCTCATCGAGGACTACGCGCCGAAGACCGCGCGCAGCTTCGAGGTCGCGCGGACGACGCGCTTTGCCAAGGGATCGGGGATGCCCATCTCGATCCCGGTGATCGAGATGATCGAGATCGGCGCAGGCGGCGGCTCCATCGCCTGGGTCGACCCGATGGGGCGCATCCAGACCGGGCCGGAATCGGCAGCGTCGGAACCGGGACCGGCCTGCTACCAGCGCGGCGGCACGCGGCCCGCGATCACCGACGCCGATCTGATCCTGTCCAAGCTCGACCCCGACAATTTCGCGGGCGGGGCGATCCGGCTCTCGACCTCCGGTGCCGCCTCGGCGATTGCCGCCCATGTCGGCGACCGTCTGGGCCTGTCGCCGCAATCCGCCGCCTTCGGCATCTGCGAGGTGGTGGACGAGAACATGGCCAATGCCGCCCGCGTCCATGCGGTCGAGAACGGCAAGAACATCTCGGACAACATCATGGTGGCCTTCGGTGGCGCGGCCCCGCTGCACGCTGCACGGCTCTGCGAGAAACTGGGGATCGACCAGTGCCTCGTGCCGCCCGGCGCGGGCGTAGGCTCGGCCATCGGCTTCCTGAAGGCGCCCTTCGGCTACGAGGCGCTGGCCTCGCGGATCATCGGGTTGTCGACTTTCGATCCGGCGGCGTTCAACGGGCTGGTCGACGGGCTGAAGGAGACCGCCAGGCGGTTCGTTGCGCAGGGCACCGCGGGCGTGATCCGCTGCGAGACCGTGGCCTTCATGCGCTATCGTGGCCAGGGCTGGGAAATCCCGGTGCCGCTGCCCGACCGCCCGCTGACGGCGGCGGATGCCGGGCTGATCCGCGACGGATTCCGCACGGCCTATGCCCGCTTCTTTGGCCGCGCCATCGACGGGCTGGACGGGCAGGGCGCGGGGCTGGAGATCGAGATCGTCACGATTTCGGTGAAGGCTGCCGATGAACGTCCCGCACCGACCCCCGTTGCCCTGACGACCGGGGCGCGCGTGGTGTCCGCGCCGCAGATGCGGGCCGTCTTCGACCCGACCACCGGGGCGGACCTGCCCACTGCCATCGTCGCGCGGGACAGCCTTGCAGCGGGCAACCGTCTTGCCGGCCCGGCGATCATCGTCGAGCGTGAAACCTCCACCGTCGTGACCTCGCCTTTCGACGTCGTCAAACAACCGGACGGCTCGCTGCTGATCCTGCGGAAAGGGGCTTGAGATGACCGACCAGACCCAGGAAATCCGGATGCAGGTGATGTGGAACCGCCTGATCTCGGTGGTCGAGGAACAGGCGATGACGCTGCTGCGCACCGCCTTTTCCACCTCAGTGCGCGAGGCGGGCGATCTGTCGGCAGGTGTCTTCGACCCGCAAGGCCGGATGCTGGCCCAGGCGGTGACCGGCACGCCGGGGCATGTGAATACCATGGCCGAGGCGGTCCTGCATTTCATCGCCGAGATCGGGCGGCAGAACATGTTCTCCGGCGACACCTATGTGACGAACGACCCCTGGAAGGGCACCGGCCACCTGCACGACATCACCATGGTCTCGCCCAGCTTCAAGGGCGACACGCTGGTGGGTTTCTTCGCCTGCACCGCCCATGTCGTCGATGTGGGGGGCAGAGGCTTCGGGGCCGACGGCAAGTCGGTCTACGAGGAAGGCATCCAGATCCCGATCATGAAGTTCGCCGAAAGGGGTGTGGTGAACGCCGACCTCGTCCGCATCCTGCGCGCCAATGTGCGCGAGGCGAACCAGGTGGTGGGCGATTTCTACTCGCTGGCCGCCTGCAACGACGTGGGCCACCAGCGCCTGATCGCGATGATGGAGGAGATCGGGCTTCCGAACCTGGATGCGCTGGGCGAGTTCATCTTCTCGCGCACCCGCGCCGCCACGCTGGAGCGGATTGCCGCCCTGCCGCGGGGCGTCTGGGTCAACACCATGATCACCGACGGCTATGATGAGCCGGTGAAGCTGCAGGCGACGGTCGAGACCCGTGACGGCACTGTCAACGTGGATCTGACCGGCACCGACGGCATCAGCCGCTGGGGCATCAACGTGCCGATCATCTACACCAAGGCCTATGCCTGCTATGCGATGAAATGCGTCGTGGCCCCGGACATTCCGAACAACTGGGCCTCACTGGAGCCCTTCACCGTCTCGTCGCCCGAAAACATCCTGAACGCGCCGTTCCCGGCCCCGGTGTCGCTGCGCCATGTCTTCGGCCATATGGTCCCGGACCTGGTGCTGGGCGCGCTCGCGCAGGCGCTGCCCGGCAAGATTCTCGCGGAAGGCGCGGGGGCCCTGTGGAACATCCACATGTCGGTGAAACCCACCACGCCCGGCGGGCAGCGGGCCGAGATCCTGATGTTCAACTCGGGCGGCATGGGCGCACGACCCCAGGCGGACGGACTTTCGGCCACCGCCTTCCCCTCGGGCGTGATGACCATGCCGATCGAGGCGACCGAGCATACCGGCCCGGTGGTCATCTGGCGCAAGGAACTGCGGCCTGACAGCGGGGGCGACGGCCAGTATCGTGGCGGTCTGGGCCAGATCATCGAGATCGAGCCTGCGAAGGGTCACATGATGGACTTCTCGGCCATGTTCGACCGGATCGGCTCGGCCCCGCGCGGACGCGACGGCGGGCAGGCCGGGGCGAGCGGTACGGCGACGCTGGACGATGGTACGAAGCTGCGCCCGAAGGGCTGGCAGCAGGTTCCCGAAGGCCGACGGCTGGTGCTGCACCTGCCGGGCGGCGGCGGCTATGGTGATCCCGAAAAGCGCAGCCCGGAAGCGCGGGCCGATGACCTGTCGAAAGGCTATGTGACGAAATGAGCTATCTCGCATCCCGACTTGCCGCGGTGAAACCCTCGGCATCCATGGCGGCCTCGATGGCGGCCAAGGCCTTGCGGGCCAAGGGCTTCGACGTGATCGACCTTGGCTTGGGCGAGCCCGATTTCCCGACGCCCCCGCATATCGCCGAGGCCGCGCACAAGGCGGCGCTGGCGGGCGAAACGCTCTATACCGCCGCCGCCGGAACCCCTGCCTTGCGCGCCGCCGTGGCCGAGAAGTTCCGCCGCGAGAACGGGCTGGACTATTCGGCGGACGAGATCGTGGTGGCGAACGGCGCCAAGCAGATCATCTTCAACGCCCTGATGGCGACGGTGAACGAGGGCGACGAGGCGATCCTGCCCGCGCCCTATTTCGTCTCCTATCCCGAGATGGTGAAGCTTTTCGGTGGCGTGCCGGTCAGCCCCGTCTGCGGGGCCGACACCGGGTTCCGGCTGACGCCGGAAGTGCTGGAGGCCGCGATCACCCCGCGCACGAAATGGCTGTTCCTGAACATGCCGGGCAACCCCTCGGGTGCGGTGTATTCCAAAGACCAGTTGCAGGCTCTCGGGGCGGTGCTTGCGCGTCATCCGCAGGTGCTGATCCTGTCGGACGAAATCTACGAACACATCCTGTTCGACGGGCGCGCCTTCGTCAGCTTCGGTGCGGCCTGCCCCGAACTGCGCGACCGCACGCTGATCGTCAACGGCGTTGCCAAGGCCTATGCGATGACCGGCTGGCGCGTGGGCTATGCGGCGGGACCTGCCACGCTGTTGAAAGCCATGTCCACGGTGCAAAGCCAGTCCGTCACCTCGGTCGCGGCGCCGATGCAGGCGGCGGCACTGGCCGCACTGACCGGCCCGCAGGATTGCATTCCCCGCTTCCGCGAAGCTTTCGAGCGGCGGCGCGATCTGGTGGTCGCGGGCGTGGCGAAGATCCCGGGTCTGACCCTTCCGCCGCCGGAAGGGGCCTTCTACGCCTATATCGGCTGTGCGGGACTGATCGGCAAAGTCACCCCGGACGGGAAGGCGCTGACGAATGACGCCGATGTCTCGGACTACCTGTTGAACCAGGCCCATGTGGGATCGGTGCCCGGTGCGGCCTATGGCGTCTCGCCATTCTTCCGCATCTCGACCGCGACTGCCGACGAAATCCTGACCGAGGCCCTGTCGCGTATCGCCAAGGCCGTCGCCAATCTGAAGGACCCGACATGAGCTCGCGCTACGACACGATCCTTTTGACCGGCGCCGCCGGGCGGCTTGGCACCGAGTTGCGCCGCGCGTTGGGTCCCCTGTGCCGCCGCCTGCGCCTGGCCAGCCGCAACGGCATTGCCGATCTCGCCCCGAATGAAGAGTCGGTGGCCTTCGATCTGGCCGACATGGATGCCGTCCTTGCCGCCTGCGAGGGCGTCGATGCCATCGTCCACTACGGCGGCGTGCCGTTGGAGCGGCCCTGGCAGGACATTCTCGACAGCAATATCCGCGGCAGTTACCACATCTACGAGGGCGCGCGGAAACACGGCGTCAAGCGCATCGTCTATGCCAGCTCTGTCCACGCGATCGGCTATCACAAGCTGGAAGATCACATCGACACCAATGCCCCCCACCGCCCCGACGGCCTGTATGGTCTGTCGAAATGCTTCGTCGAGGATCTGGGTCGGCTCTACTGGGACAAGTTCGGGATCGAAAGCGTTGCCTTGCGCATCTTCTCCTCCTTCCCGGAGCCGGCGGATCGGCGGCATCTGTGGTCGTGGCTGTCGTTTGAAGACTGCAACCGGCTGACCGTTGCCGCCCTGACCGCGCCGCGCGTAGGGTTCACCGTGTCCTTCGGCATATCGGACAATGCCGTGAAGCCGGTGGACAACCGACTGGCCGGACACCTGGGCTATGTGCCGCAGGACAACACCGAACCCTACCGCGCCGCGGTCGAGGCGAAATTCCCGATCCCCGACCCGAAAGCTCCAGCGGTCCTGCATCTGGGCGGCTTCTTTGTCGAGCTTGGCCATCCGGATGACGAGAAATGAAACCCGCCTATGACGTGGTGATCGTCGGCGGGGCCGTCATCGGCTCGGCGGTGGCCTATTTTCTGAAGGCCAATCCGGATTTCACCGGCTCGGTGCTGGTGGTCGAACGCGACCCGACCTATCGCTTCGCCTCGACCTCGCTGTCGTCGTCTTCGATCCGGGTGCAGTTCTCGAACCCGATCAACGTGAAGATCAGCCAGTTCGGCAGCGCCTTCATCAAGGACTTCGCCCGGACCATGCAGGTCGCCGGTGAGACCCCGCCCGATCTCAACTTCCATCAGGGCGGCTATCTGTTCCTGGCCGGGACTGACGCGGAGGAGCAGACCCTGCGCGAAAACCATGCGGTCCAGCGCGCCTGCGGGGCGGACGTGGTGCTGTGGGGGCAGGAAGACCTGGCGCGTGCCTTCCCGCATCTGAATGTCGACGATATCCGGCTGGCGAGCTATGGCCGGTCCGGCGAGGGCTGGTTTTCCAATACCGGGCTGATGAACGGCTTCAAGGCCAAGGCGCGCGAACTGGGCGCGGATTATGTGACCGACGAGGTCGTCGCAATCGCCCGCGAGGGCGCGCGCGTCACGTCGGTCACGCTGAAATCCGGGGCGGTGATCGCGGCGGGCACGGTGGTCAATGCCTCAGGTCCACGCGCCGGGCTGACCGCGCGGATGGCGGGGCTCGATGTGCCGGTGGAACCGCGCAAGCGGACGCTTTTCGTTTTCGACTGCGCCGCAACGCCCGAAGGCAGCGCCGCCGTCAACCAGGGCCGCCTGCCGCTGATGATCGACCCCACCGGCGTCTTCTGCCGCCCCGAGGGCCGCTTCTTCCTGTCCGGTGCCGCGCCCGAGGACGATCCCGCCGTGGACTTCGACGATTTCGAGCCACGCTGGGAGGAATTCGAGACCCAGGTCTGGCCTGCCCTCGCCCTGCGCTCCCCCGCCTTCGAGGCGATCAAGGTGGTGAACCAGTGGGCCGGGCACTACGATTTCAACGCCTTCGACCACAACCTGATCGTCGGCCGCCACCCCGAGGTGCAGAACTTCGTTTATGCGAACGGCTTCTCCGGCCATGGCTTGCAGCAGGGTCCGGCCGCGGGGCGTGGTGTGGCCGAGCTGATCATCTACGGCGGCTACCGCACGCTGGACCTGTCCGAAGTCGGATACGAGCGGGTCATCGCCGGGCGTCCCTTCCTGGAAAAAGCCGTGATCTAGATCACCGCCTCCTCAAGGAACGGTTTCCCCGCCGGAATCCGGTCATAGGCGAAGGGCGACAGGTCCAGCGTCTGGAACCTGCCATGCACGATCAACTCGGCCACCGCGCGGCCCGTGGCGGGGGATTGTTGTAGCCCGTGGCCGGAAAAGCCGTTGGCGAACATGAAGTTGGTCACTTCGGGGTGGAAGCCGACAATGCCGTTGTGATCGAGCATGTTCATCTCGTAATGCCCGGTCCAGCGGTTCACCACCTTCAGCGCGTCGAAATCCGGGATGCGGTGGTAAAGCGCGGGCCAGATCACCTCGTCGAACTCCTGGTCGCGGGGGGAGAAATCCTCGTAATCCGCCGGACCGTCATCGCCCGGCGTGTTGCCGGTCAGGAACAGCGGACCTTCGGGGCGGACGAAGGTGCCCGACAGGTCGATGACGTTGGGCATCCGGCCCGGGATCGGGTTGGCGCTGGCAAACACGAAGCTGTAGCGTTTGAAGGGTGCCACCGGGATCGTGAGGCCCGCCATTGCCGCCACCTGCTGCGCGCGTGGCCCTGCGGCATTGACCAGCACCCCGCAGGCGATCTCTTCCCCGGTCTCCAGACGGACCCCCGTGACCCTGCCGTTCGCCAGCACCAGCCCGGTCACGCGATTGTCGACATACTCAACCCCCATCGCCCGCGCCGCCCGGCGGAAGCCGGTCAGAAGGCCCATCGAATCGAACCAGCCTTCCGCCCCCGCACCCCAGGAGCCTCCGCCAAGATCCTCCACGTTCAACCAGGGAAACCGGTCCTTCAGCGCACCGGGCTCCAGAAACACCGTCTCGGCGCCCAACTCCCGCTGCATCTCGACCCGAGCCTTCGCGGCCTCCACCCCCTCGGGCGAACAGCAGTAGAGATAGCCGTGTTCCTTGAAGCCCAGATCGGGCGCGGCCTCGCCCGGAAAGTAGGGCGCCATGCGCTCGGCAAAGCTGCGGATGACCTCGACCCCGAACTGGCTGATCTTCACGTTGATCGGGTTGGAATATTGCTGCCGGATCGCGCTGGTCGACAGCGCGGTCGACGAGAATTCGTAAGTCGAATCGCGTTCCACCACCAGGACCGACAGTCCCGACCGCCCCAGCCAATAGGCCGTGGAGGACCCAACTGCCGCCCCGCCGACGACGACCACGTCATACGAGCGTCTCTTCGGCGCAGAATAGGGTGGGATCGGCATCTTGGCTCTCGATTTCAGTTGTCTGTTGTATGATGACTGATAAGATATGCCTGCGCAAGATGTCAGAAGGGAAAGCAGATGCGGGGAACGGGGAAGGCGGATGTGTTCGCGATGCTGGCCCATCCGGTGGGCCATGCCAAAAGTCCGGGCGCCGTCAACGCGGTGTTCGAGGAGCGGGGGCTGGACAGCCTGATGGTTCCAATCACCTGTGTGCCCGAGCGGTTCGACGCCTTCTGGGAGGGTTTGGACGCGATGCAGAACCTGCGTGGGGTGATCGTCTCGATCCCCTACAAAACGCGGGTGATGGAGAAGGTGGCCAAGGCCCATCCCCGTGCCGCGCGCGTCGGTGCCGCCAATGTGCTGCGCCGTCTGCCCGACGGCGGCTGGGAGGCCGACAATTTCGACGGCTATGGTTTCATCATGGCGATGAAGGCGGCGGGTCATGTCATGGCGGGGAAGAAGGCGCTGTTGGTCGGCGGCGGCGGAGGTGGTTCCTCCATCGCGCATTGTCTTGCCGAAGAAGGCGTGGCCGAACTGACCATCGCCGATACTGATGGCCCGCGCGTCGCGGCGCTCGTGGCGGCGGTGCAGGCGAACTTTCCGGCCTGTCGGGTGAAGGTTGGCCCGGCCGATCCCGTCGGCATGGACATTGCGGTGAATGCGACCCCGGTGGGCATGAAGCCCGCCGACCCGCTGCCCATGCCGGTTCAGACCATCGGCCCCGGCATGGTGATCTACGACATCATCATGGAACCCGCCGAAACCCGGCTGATGGCCGAGGCCCGGGCCTGCGGTGCCCATGCCCATGGCGGCCGTCCGATGATGGATGCCCAGATGCAGGCTTGGTCCGACTTCTTCGACTTCGAAAGGAAACACCGTGGCTGATACATTGGCCCTGATCATCGGCGGCACCTCCGGGATTGGCCGCGCCATCGCCTTGCGCTTTGCCGCCGAAGGGATGCGCGTGGTCGTCACCGGACGCGACGCGGCGCGGGGCCGGGCGGCTGCCGACGCCTGCCGTGCCGCAGGCGCCCCCGAAGCCAGCTTCCTGCCGGTGGACGTCGCCGACCCAGCCAGCGTCGAGGCGCTGTCCACCGCGATGCCCGAGGCTCCGGCTATCCTGGTGAACTGCGCAGGCATCCTGCAAAGCGGCAAGCGGGTGCTGGACCAGCCCCTGGACGAGGACGAACGGCTCTGGCGCATCAACTATCGCGGCACGCTGATCGGCGCGCAGGTCTTTGGCCGCCGGATGGGCGAGGGCGGGGCGATCCTGAACATCGGTTCGCTGGCCTCCTTCGCGCCGCTGTCACTGCCGGCCTACACGCCCGGCAAGCAGGCGGTGAAGGCCTTGACCGAAATCCTTGCCTGCGAGCTTGGCCCGCGCGGAATCAGGGTCAATGCGCTCGCCCCCGGCTACACGCTCTCGGACGGTCTCAAGGCCCGGATCGCTGCCGGGGAACGCAACCCGGAGGCCATCGTCGCCACCACCGCGCTGCGCCGGTTCGTCCAGCCCGAGGACGTGGCCGAGGCCGCGCTGTTCCTCTGCTCGGCGCGCGCCGGTGCGATCACCGGCGTCACCCTGCCGGTCGATGCCGGTTGGCTCGTCCAGGCCCCCTACGCGCAATACCTGCGCGGCAACCCGATCAAGGAACTGGCATGATCGAACGTTTCGATTTCGACACCCGCATCCACCACGGGGTGATCCACAACGGCACCGTCTACCTGACGGGACAGGTCGGCACGCCCGGCGCCCCGGTCGAGGCACAGATGGCCGAGGTTCTGGCCAAGATCGACCGGCTCTTGCAGAAGGCAGGCAGCGACCGGACCAGGATCCTGCATGTGCAGATGTGGCTTGACGATATCCGCGACTTCGACGCGGTGAACCGGGTCTGGGATGCCTGGATGCCGATGGAACATGCGCCAGCCCGGTCCAGCGGCGAGGGGCGGATGGCAAAGCCGGGGATGCTGGTGGAGTTGATTGTGACGGCGGCCGTCTGATACACCCGCACAAGCAACGGAAGCCTGCGATGAAGCGCCCCTCTCTTTCGACCGTGGTTTCCGAAAGCCTGCTGGGGCGTATCCGGTCGGGCGAACTGCCGCCAGGGGCCCAGCTTCCAACCGAGTCCGAACTGTGCGAGAGCTACGCGGTCAGCCGCACGGTCGTGCGCGAGGCCATCGCGCGGCTGCGGTCCGAAGGTCTGGTGATCCCGCGCCAGGGCAAGGGCGTATTCGTCTCGGAAGCGCCCTTGGCCAGTTTCACCATCCCCGAGTCCGATCTGGAAGCTCTGCCGCAGACCATCGCGCTTCTGGAATTGCGGCTGGGCGTCGAAGTCGAGTCTGCCGGGCTTTGCGCCTTGCGCCGCAGCGATGCGGAAGCCGCGGCGATCCGGGCCGAGATGGAGCGGACGGACTCTGCCCGCCCCGACCCGGACGCCACCCGCGTTCACTACGACTACGACTTCCATCTCTCCATCGCCAAGGCCTGCGGCAACGAGCAAATCTTTGGTTTCCTTGGCTACCTGCGCGGACAGATCGCGCCCCGGCTCGCCTTGGGATATCTTTTGGCTGCCGGGGTGAAGGACGATTACTTCGACCGGATCCATGGCGAGCATGAGGCCATCGTCGAGGCGATCGAAGCCCGGGACGAGGTCGCTGCCCGCGTCGCAATGCGCGCGCATCTGGCCAACAGCCTGGAACGGTTGCGTGCGCTGGCGCGCGCCGCAGGGCAGTGGGACGGAACGCCGCAGCCCCCGTTTCGCGCCGATTCCGAAGCAGTCTGATCCCGTGCCCGCCCCGCTGGTCATGTGCGCGGGTTCTCCCGGCCAGCGCGCGGCGGAAGCTGTGCATCGCGAAAGCTGAGCTTTCGCTTATCCGACATTTCTTCCTTTTTTGAATCCACCCGCCACGACATCCTCGCACACGAAGGAGAGACCATGACCCGAGTTCTTGTTACCGGAGCGACCAGCGGCATCGGCCGCGCGATGGCAGAGGCACTGCATGCGGCAGGCTATCAGGTGCTGGCGCTGGGTCGCAACGCACAGGCGCTTGCCGAACTGGCGGCGGGTGGGATCGAGACCATGGCGCTGGATCTTTCCGATCCCCTGGCACTGGCCGCTCTGCGGGACCGGCCGGTGGATGTGCTGATCAACAATGCCGGTGTCATTCCCAAGCCCGGCCCCTTCGTCAAGACATCGGCGACCGAGATCGACGACACCCTCGCGGTCAATCTCGCCTCGGTCCTGCACCTGACGCAGGCGATCGTGCCCGGCATGATCGCGCGGGGCGCGGGGCATGTCGTCTTCACCGGCTCCACCGCGGCCCATGCGCCGGGTGCCAACTTCGCCGTCTATGCCGCCAGCAAGGCAGGCATCGCCGCCTTCGCGGCCGCGCTTCGGGCCGAGCTTTCGCCCCACGGCATCCGCGTGACCGAACTGGTCCCCGGTCGGGTCGAAACCGGCCTTTACAGCGCCGTCCTGCCCGACGCCGCCCGGGGCGACATGTATGCCGACGGAAATTCCCTGCAACCGCAGGATCTGGCCGATGCATTGCTGGCCGTCCTGTCCCTGCCGACACGGGCGTCGGTCACGCGGCTGGACATCCTGCCGACCCGCCCCGTCCCTGCCATTCAGCTGAAGTGAGAGCGCAATGAAAGACCTCAATATCGTTATCGTCGGCGGCGCGATGGGCTTCGGCGCGCTGATCGCAGAAATGGCCGTCGAGACTGGTGCCAAAGGCGTGGGCATCATCGACATCGCCGATGCAACCGGCGCCCTGGCTCCGGCCCGCGCCAAGGGGCTGAAGACCGCGCAGACGCTGTGCGACATCCGCACCGCGCCCGCCTGCCAAGCCGCCTTCGACCGGATCGCCGAACAGCTGGGCCGCGTCGATACTCTGGTCAACTGCGCCGCGATCTATCCGCGCAAGCCGACGCTGGGCGTCACGGACGAGGAATGGGATGCCTCGAACGCGATCAACATCAAGGGCACCTATCACATGATGGTCGCGGCCATCGCCCATATGAAGACGCTTGACCCCGTCGCCCATGTGCGCGGCCGCATCGTCAACATCACTTCGGTCGATGCCTTCAAGGCGCATCCGAAGAACATCCACTACGCCGCCACCAAGGCTGCGGTCGTCAGCCTCACCAAATCCGTCGCCGACTATGTCGCGCCCGACGGCATCCTGGTGAACTCGGTCGCGCCTGCGGGTATGGCCACCGAGAAGGCTCGGGCATCCGGCTTCCTCGACGAACTGGCCAAGGCAAGCCCGCTCGGCCGCGGCGCCCTGCCGCGTGAGATCGCCGAATGGGTCATCATGGCCGGCAGTCCGAAAAACACCTACATGACCGGGGAAAACATCATCGTTTCCGGTGGTTACATCTACGCCTGACCCAAATTCCTGACCCTGGCAAGAGACCGGGGCAAACCCGAACCGGAGCGGCAGGCCCGGATCGGCGTGGCCGACTGTTGCCTGCCATCGCGCCAATCAGGGAGTGGCACCCATGAATTTCAAGACGACAACGGCCTTCGGGCTTGGCATGCTGGCACTGTCCGCCCTCGGGGCACAGGCCGGAACCGGCGACACGCTGAAGGCCGTGCAGGCCCGCGGCACGCTGAACTGCCCCGGCGACATCGGGTCCTACATGGGCTTTGCCGAGGTCGATGATCAGGGCAACTGGAAGGGTCTCGACATCGAGCTGTGCCGCGCCATGACCACGGCGATCTTCGGCGATCCCGCCAAGGCCAACATCGTTCCGATCGACTGGGCCCAGCGCTGGCCGTCCCTGCAGTCGGGTGACATCGATATCGTGATCAAGGCCTCCGGTGGTACCCGGTCGCGCGATACCGAACTCGGCCTGCAATTCTCCATGTCCTACTATCTCGGCACCACCAAGGTCCTGGCGCACAAGGAGCTGAACCTGACCGCGCTGAAGGATGCCGAGGGGGGGTCGATCTGCGTGCCCGCCTCCACCTCGACCGAGCGTCAGGTGGCCTCCTATCTGGAAGCCAAGGGCATCAAGATGGAGATCGTCGCCATCGAGAAGAACGAAGAGGTCGAAGCCGCCTATTTCTCGGGCCGCTGCGACACCTATGCGCAATGGGGGCCGGTCCTGGCCATCGCCGCCTCGCAGGCGGAAGACCCTACTGCCCATGTGCTACTGCCCGACGTGCTGGCGCTGGAGCCGGAAGTGATGATCACCCGTCAGGGCGATGACAACTGGGTGGACATCGCCAACTGGACGCTGACCGCGCTGGTCTATGCCGAACAGGAAGGTATAACCTCGGCCAACATCGACGAGATCAAGGCCAACCCGCCTTCGGCCGAGATCGGCAAGTTCCTGGGCGCGACCCCCGGCATGGGCGCGGGCCTCGGGCTGGGCGACGACTGGGCCTACAACGTCGTCAAGAAGGTCGGCAACTACTCGGAAATCTTCGAGCGCAGCCTCGGCCAGGGCTCGCCCTACAAAATGCCGCGCGAGATGACTGCCCTGTGGAAAGACGGCGGTGTGCTGTTCCCGCTGGTGGTCGACTGATCAAGGTCTCGCCCGTGGCGGATCGTGCCGCCACGGGCACCCCCGAACCCCACGTCCCCGTTCGTCGACCAAGGGCAGACCGATGGCAGGATCCTCCTTCCGGCGCAGGAAGTCCGTCCGGGGCATCGTCCTCCAGGGCGGTTTCCTGGCACTGATCGCCGCCGTCGTGATCGGCGCCACCCTGACCGCGCGCGACACGCTGGCCAAGCAAGGGTTGACCTCGGGCTTCGGTTTCCTGCGCAAGGCGACGGGATGGGAAATGAACTTTTCCCTGCTCCCGACGACCACCAGCGATCCCTATTGGTGGTATCTGCTGATGGGCCTCCTGAACACGCTCTTCATGGGCGTGATCGGCCTGACCGGAGCTTCCGTTCTGGGCTTGGTCGTCGGCCTCATGCGGTCGGGCCGCAACCCCGCCGCCCGGCTGTTGGCCACGCTCTATATCGAGCTGTTCCGCAACCTGCCGCTGATCCTGCAACTGTTCTTCTGGTATGCGATGGCGAATGCGCTGCCCGCGCCGCGCCAGTCGCTGGAAATCGGCAGGGCGCTGGTCAACGCGCGGGGCATCTATCTGCCGGGCCTGGCCATCGGGCCCGGCACGGTCGCGCTTGCCATCCTGGCCGTGGCCGTGGGCGCCTGTGTCGCGATCTGGGTGCTCGCCGCCCGCCGGTTCCGCCGGATGGAGCCGCAGCGCCAGCGCCGCCTGTCGCTGGCCGCGCTCGGGGCCGGGCTGGCGCTTGCCGCCGTCGCGGTCCTTGCCGGACATGAGCCCGGCACGGCCTGGACTTCCTGGCCCGCTCTCGCCGGGCTGAAGGTTGATGGCGGCTTCCGCGTCCAGCCCGAAGTCTATGCCCTGGCCATCGCGATCATGACCTATGGCGCAGCCTATGTCGGAGAGATCGTCCGGGGCGGTTTCAAGGCGGTGGGTCGCGGCCAGATGGAAGCTGCGGCTGCCTTGGGTCTCTCGCCGTGGCAGATATTTTCCCGCGTGCGGATGCCGCTCGCCTTCCGCGCCATGCTGCCGATCCTGATCAACCAGTATGTCTGGCTGATCAAGGCGACCACGCTCGGCATCGCGGTCGGCTTCTCGGACTTCTTCATGGTGATCGCCTCGTCGATCAACCATTCGGGCCAGACCTTCGAATTCATCGCCATCCTGATGGGCGGCTTTCTTCTGATCAACTTCACGCTTGCCGCCGTGCTGAACCGGCTGAATCGGGCCATCGCGCTGAAGGGTCATCAGACCACGGGCGTCCAATGACCGGCCCCGCGCGCTCCAGAACCCGGCTCAAGCGCTGGCGCAAGGATTACTTCGGCTCGCCTGGCGCTGCGCTGATGACGCTGTTCAGCGTGGCTGCGCTCGGGGCGATCCTGTGGTTCCTGATTGACTGGGGCCTGATCCGCGCCACCTTCGGCACGGACGGAACGCAGAAAACCTGCGCCGCCGCCGGCGGGGCCTGCTGGTCGGTCATCGCCGTGCGCTGGCGGGTGATCCTGTTCGGCATCTATCCGTTCGACGAACAGTGGCGCGCAGCCCTCGCCTGCGGTGTCGTCGCGCTGGTGATCCTTCTGTCCTGCATCCCCCGGCTCTGGAGCTTCAGACGCCTGGCGCTGATCTGGACCCTGGGCACGGCGGTTTTCTACGCGCTCATGCGTGGCGGGGTGCTGGGGCTTGTACCGGTGAACGAACAGCAATGGGGCGGGTTGCCGCTGACGCTCTTCGTCTTCGTCGCCACCGGAGTGATCGGGATGCCGCTGGCCATCGGCCTCGCGCTGCTCAGGCGGTCGGATTATCCGCTCATCGCCCGCGTCTCGGGCTGGATCATCGACACGATCCGGTCGCTCCCCCTGCTCTCGATCCTCTTCACCTGCGCCATCGTCCTGCCCTTCATGCTGCCCGGCTTCCTGATAGGCGAGAAGCTGTACCGCGTCGTCTTCGGCGCCGCCCTGTTCTTCGCCGCCTACCAGGCCGAGATCATCCGTGGCGGGTTCCAGGGCATACCGCTCGGCCAGGAAGAGGCGGCGAAGGCGCTCGGCCTGTCCTACTGGCAGCGCATGGGTCGCATCGTCCTGCCGCAGGCCTTCCGGCTGGCGCTGCCAGCCACGATCAACCAGTTTGTCATCGCCTTCATGGAAACCTCGCTGATCGTCGTCGTCGGCTTCATGGAACTGCTGGCCGCGGGCAACACCGCCTTCAAGACCGGCGACTGGAAGTTTGCTTATGCCGAAGTCTACGTTTTCATCGCCCTCATCTACTTCACCTTCGTCTTCGGCCTGTCGCGCTATGGCGCCTATCTCGAGGCCCGGATGAACGCAGGCCACGCCAGGGATTGACCATGGACCTCACCGCCCCCGCTATCGACATCGCCGGACTGGACAAGTTCTACGGCAACTTCCATGCCCTGAAGGGCATCGACCTCCGCGTCGCGAAAGGCGAGAAGGTGGTGATCTGCGGGCCCTCGGGCTCGGGCAAGTCGACCCTGATCCGCTGCATCAACCAGCTTGAGGAACATGACGGCGGCGCGATCCGCGTCTTCGGCACGGCGCTGGACGACAGTCTCGCCTCGCTGGACGAGATCCGCCGCGAGGTCGGCATGGTCTTCCAGCAGTTCAACCTCTTCCCGCATATGACGGTGCTGGAAAACTGCACCTTGGCCCCGATGCTGGTGCGCAAGGCTGCGCGTGCCGAAGCCGAGGCGACCGCGATGCGCTATCTGGAAAAGGTCCGCATCCCCGATCAGGCGCAGAAATATCCCGGACAGCTGTCGGGCGGCCAGCAGCAGCGTGTCGCCATCGCCCGCGCCTTGTGTATGCAGCCCGAGATCCTTCTCTTCGACGAACCGACCTCTGCGCTGGACCCCGAGATGATCGCCGAGGTGCTGGACGTGATGGTGACCTTGGCGCAGGAGGGCATGACCATGGTCTGCGTCACGCATGAGATGGGCTTCGCCCGCAAGGTCGCCGACCGGGTCATCTTCATGGACAAGGGCGAGATCGTCGAGGAAGCCGCCCCCGAGGACTTCTTCACCGCCCCGAAAAGCGAACGGACGCGGCTTTTCCTGTCGCAGGTGCTTGGGCACTGACTTTTTCTACGGGGGTCCGGATGCTAGCATCGGCGCGCCGCTCATCTCACGGACACCGAATGGCCCCGCGCGTCAAACTGCCGCCCTTGAACTCGCTGCGCGTCTTTCACGCGGTCGTGCGGCATCGTTCCCTGCGCGAGGCCGCGGACGAGTTGCTGGTCTCGCCACAGGCCATCGGCCAGCAGGTGCGCCTGCTGGAAGAGGCGCTGGGTGTCGTGCTGATGGAGCGTGACGGACGGTCGATCCGCTTCACCGAAAAGGCGATCACCCTGTCGCATTACATCCAGGCCGGATTCGAGGAGTTCGAGGAAGGTATCCGCCGGGTGACGGCGCCGAGGGAGCGGGCACGGATCAACCTCAACGTCAGCCCCTATTTCGGGACGCGCTACCTGATGCCGCGCCTGGCCGAATTCCGCATCGCCGTGCCCGAGGCCGAGATCGGCCTGACCACGATGATCGACCTGGTCGACCTGGAACGCGACCAGATCGACCTCGCCGTGCAGTGGGGCTATGGCGACCGCAAGGACGCGCTGTCGCATCTCTTGCTGCGCGACCCGAAGGTCATCTGCTGTCGCGCCGACATGGCCGAAAAGATCGCCTCGCCATCCGATGTCCTGCGCTTCAACCTTCTTCAACCGGCGCGATCCAAGCGGCTCTGGCCGGACATCCTTGCCTTTCTCGGCGTCGATATTCCCGAACTGGACCGCAGCCTGACCTTCGACGATGCGGCGACCATGCGGCGCGCGGCGCATCAGGGTCTGGGGATCGGTCTGATTTCGCGGCTGGACGCCGAAGAGGATATCGCCGCGGGCAAGCTGGTCGCGCCCTTGGGCATAGACGCGCTGGCAGGGATACCGCTGGAAACCGTTCCGGGCTTCTACGTCATCACGACAAAGGCCCGGCTCAGGGCCCGGCATGTCGCCGCGCTGCACCGTTGGCTCCTTGAACAGGACTGGCAGGCCTGAGGCCCGCCAGTCCTGACGTCACCCCAGCTGGTGAGAGGCGAGAGCTTCGAGAGCCTTCACGAGGCTGGAGTGATCCTGTTCGCGATCGCAGGCGCTCATCAATTCCTGCGCCGTCGCGGTATTGGGCAGCGCGACCCCCAGCGCCTTCGCGCTGTCCAGCGCAAGCGTCAGGTCCTTCTGATGCAGCTTCAGCCGGAACCCCGGCGTGAAGCTCCGCTTGATCATGCGTTCGCCATGCACCTCAAGCACCCGGCTGGCGGCAAATCCCCCCATCAGGGCCTGCCGCACCCTGGCCGGATCGCAGCCCGCCTTGGACGCGAAGACCAGGGCTTCCGACACGGCCTCGATGTTCAGGGCCACGATGATCTGGTTCGCCAGCTTGCAGGTCTGGCCAGCGCCCGTCGCGCCCACCAGGGTGATGTTCTTCCCCATGGTCTGGAACAGCGGCAGCGCCCGGTCGAAATCGGCCTCCTCGCCCCCGACCATGATGGTCAGCGTGGCGTTCTCGGCTCCGACCTGTCCGCCGGACACCGGCGCATCGAGATAGGCAGCACCCTTTTCCGCCACCGCTTCGGCGAAACGGCGCGTGGCGATCGGGCTGATCGTGCTCATGTCGATCACCAGGCTTCCCGGCCGAAGACTTGCGAGAACCCCTTTCTCGCCCAGAAGGACCCGTTCCACATCCGGCGTATCGGGCAGCATCAGGATGACGATCTCCGAAGCTTCCGCCACATCTGCCGGGGCTGGCAGCACCCGTGCCGCAAGCCCTTCAGGAAGGGGGGAGCGGTTGAGTGTCGTCGCGATCTGATGCCCTGCGTTTGCAAGATGCCGGGCCATGGGCGATCCCATCACACCCAACCCGATAAAGCCGATCTTCATCTGTCCTCCGCTTGCGAGCGATAATTATATGATGTATGACAACTGATAAGCCAAGAGGAGCGATCATGCAAGAACGAGAAAATGTCCTGAAGCCGATGATCGCAGAAGGTCGGGCCGCCATTGGCCTCTGGTGCTCGCTCGGCTCCGCCTTGACGACCGAGATCGTGGCCGGATCGGGCGCCGACTGGATCCTGATCGACGGCGAGCATAGCCCGAACGATCTGCGATCCATCGTGGCGCAGCTTCAGGCCGCAGCGGCCTTCCGTTGCGAGGCTGCCGTGCGCCTGCCCTCGGACGACGCAAACCTCATCAAGCAGTTCATGGACGGTGGCGCCCGCAGTCTGATGATTCCCAACGTGAAGACCGCCGATCAGGCCCGTGCCATCGTGTCCGCGATGACCTATGCCCCGGGCGGCATCCGCGGCTTCTCCGTCGGCCATCGGGCGAACGGCTTTGGCCGGATCAAGGGCTACCACGCAAATGCCCGGAAAGAGCAGCTTCTGGCCGCCCAGATCGAATGTGCGACCGGGGTGGCCAATGCAGCCGACATTGCAGCTGTCGAGGGCGTCGATGTTCTGTTCGTCGGACCGGGCGATCTTTCGACCAATCTGGGTGCGATGGGCAATCCCTCGGCTCCGCATGTGCAGGAGGCCATAGCTTCCGTCCTTGCTGCCGCGAAGGCGGCAGGCAAGGCTGCGGGCATCCTTGCCCCCAATCCGGTGGATGCAGACCGCTACCTTGCGGCAGGCTTCACGATGGTGGCTGTGGGCTCCGACCTGGGCCTCCTGGCGCGTGGCACAGACGACCTGATCGAGCGGTTCAGCGCACCGGCTTGACGATCGGTGTTACCTGCAAAAGGTCGACAAAATGCCCAAACTCACCGAGACGTTTGTCAGCAAGCTTCCGCTCGCAAAAGAGGGCAGGGTGAAGCTCTGGGACCCGGAGATCCGGGGCTTGGCTATCTTCTTCGGGAAGGCCTCCAAGACCTGGTACTTCCAGAAGGATATGGGCGGTCGGACTCGGCGCGTGATGATCGGACGCTATCTGGCAATCTCTGCTTCTGCAGCCCGGGAAACGGCGCTGGAGTTCATGCCCGAATGGGGCAGGGGGCCGGCAAGGCGATCCAGATCGGTGCTCCAACCCTAGGCAGGGCGCTGGATGCCTATCTGGCGCGACCGAAGCTCAGATCGGAGGTGCACAAGAGTGTCCTGCGGCAGCAATTCGGGTTGCACCTCAAGGACTGGCTGAAGCTGCCGCTGACTGAGATCTCCAAGGCTAAGGTGGCGGTGGCATTGCGACTGCCTATCACCTGACTGGTGTTGATTTTCAGTTCTCTCAGCGCCGCACGTAACTGGCCCATTCCTGACATTCGGCCCTGGAACTTTCTGCAACGCAGCATTCCGCGAAGCAGAAGCTCGACTGGTGCGCAGCGGAAGCGGGAACTGCATGGTCAGCTTGCTATCGCAGCACAAGAGCTCTTGTGGCTGCGGCATGCCCCTACTGAGGGGCAGCAGACAAACTGCTGCCTCGAGAAACGTCTTTTCGGGGGCCGGTTCGCAGCGTGGCACTGTGCCAAACCCTTGGTCATCCGTCCCGCCGGTGATCAATACCAGCTCGGCAGCCGGAAGCGGGCGGTCGTGTAGGGCTCCGGTGCGATGATCTCGTGTTCCTGTCCGGATTTCTGGATCTGGTAGAACAAGTGCGGCATCCCCAGCGAGGGATCGTTGGTATAGTCGGGGTAGGGGATCGCCGCCTGCCAGCCGGGGTGGTAGTTGATCGTGCCTACCACGCTGCGGAACGGGACCGATCGCAGGACGGCCGCGACCTTGCGGTTCTGCTCGGCCGGATCATAGGGGCCGCCCGTCCCGCCCGCGATCGCCGCCGCCATCGCATAGTGATGAACCGCGCTATACGTGACGCAGCCGACCTCGGGGGTGGAAGCATCGCCGAAGGCGGCAGCGTAGCGCTCGGCGAAGGCCCGGCCGATCCGGTCGGCCAGAAGCCCGATCACCGTGCCGACGATCACCCCCTCGGCATGGTCGCCGGCGATGTCGGTGAAGCTGCGATGGACCCCGCCGTATTGCATGTATACCAGGCAGCGGAACGGATCGTCCAGGAACTGCTTGTGGAAATGCGCCAGGTCGCTGGCGTAGAAATGGGTGTTTACCAGCACGGCCGGCTTGCAGGCCCGGGCCTTCTCCAGCGCAGCTCGCCAGTCCCGCGTCGGGGTCTCGACGATTTCGGGGCCGAAGGCGACCTCCCAGCCGAATTCCCGCGCGACCGATTGCATAGCCCGGGCGATAACGATGCTGTATGGGCGCGAGCCCGAGATGATCGCCAGCCGGTTCGATTCCGGCCGCCACTGGCCGCTGTCGCGCAGCCAGGAGATGAACTTGATGAAGCCCTGACCGTACCAGTAGTCGGCCGGGTTGCCCATGAAACAGCCGAAATAACGGTCGGGGTCGCTGGCGATGGTGTCGTGGTGCTGGATCAGGGTGTTGGAATGGATGTAGATCAGCCCGGCATCGGCCACCACCTCGTATTCCGAATTGTGCGAGCCCATGTTGTAGCCGTTGATGATGGCATGGACGCCATGCTCGTCGACCAGCCGCTGCGCGGCGACCGAGACGGCGACGGCGCTCTGGTCGCCGGAATCAACGCAGACCAAGCTGACCGGCCGACCGTTGATGCCGCCGCGGGAATTGATCTCGTGGATGGCGAGTTCGGCGCCGTTGCGGAATTCGGTCGCGTCGCTCATCGTGGCGGCGCGGAAGGGAAGCATGCTGCCGATCTTGATGCTGCTCATGGCGGGCTCTCTCTCGGGGCGATGCCGCGGTCAGGGTTTTCATAGAGCAGGTGGTGCATCACCGAGCGCAGCCGCGCCGGGCTGACCGGTTTGATCAGAAGCGGCACCCCGCCCGCGCGGATCGCGGTCAGCAACTCGGGATCGGTGTCGGCGGTGCAGACGATGCCCGGTACCTTGGCCCCCAGTTCCTGGTGCACCTGTGTCAGGATCTGCGTGCCGGTCTTGCCGTTCGGGAAGCTGTAGTCGACCAGGATGAGGTCTGGCCGGAAGCCTTGGGCGCGGAGCATGGAAACCGCCCCGTCGCCGTCGCGCGCGGCCAGCACAGTGACGCCCCAGCGGGCCAGCATCCCCTCCAGTGCGGCGCGGAAATCGTCGTTGTCCTCGATCACCAGCGCTGAGGCGCCGAAGAACTCGCCGGCCAGCCTTTCGCTGATCTCACGTTCGCCCACGCGGCTTTGCCAGATGTTGCCCACCGGCACCTCGACCGAGAACATCGTGCCCCGCCCCAGCCGTGAGGCCACGCGCAGATTATGCGACAAGAGGTCGGCGATGCGCTGCGCGATGTTCAGCCCCAGACCCAGGCCGCGCTGCCGGGCCGAGGGGCTTCCGTGAACCTGGTGGAACTCCTCGAAGATCTTCTTGTGCTGGTCTTCCGGGATACCGCAGCCGGTATCCCAGACCTGGATCTCCTTGTGTGCGCCGCGATTGCGCAGCCCGACCAGAATGCCACCCCTGTCGGTGAAGCGGATGGCGTTCGAGATGAAGTTGCCCAGGATGCGCTCCAGAAGCACGCGGTCGGTCTCCAGCGTGGCGGCGCTGTCCATCACTCGCAGCGTCAGGCCCTTCTGCTCGGCGATGGGGGTGAACTCGCGCCGCAGCCGTTCCAGCATCTGCGAGGCCTGGAAATGGTGGCGCTGCACCGCGATGCGGCCGGCGTCCAGCTGGCCGACCTGCAGGAGCAGCCCGAGGATCTCGTCCATGACCGACACAGCCACATCCATCGACCGCACCAGATCGCGCAGCTCGGCCTCGCTTTTGCTTTCGATGCCGCTGTAAACAAGGATCTTCAGTGTTGCGAGGGGCTGGCGCAGGTCGTGGCTGGCGGCGCTCAGGAAGCGGCTTTTCTTGTCGTTGGCATCCTCGGCCAAGCGCTTGGCTTCGCGGAGCGCGCGCTCGGCGTTTCGGGCGCGGGTCACGTCCTGCACGGTCATCAGAACCATGCCCTCCATCGCGCGCCAGGCCACGTCCACCGACTGGCCGTTGGACAGCAGCCATTCGCCCGGTCGCTCGCGGGTTCGGTCGGCCAACACCCGGGCCACCCAGTCGGCGGCGGCCCCCTCGGCCAAGTCGACCTCGCGCGAGGCGGCGAGGGCGGCTAGGAAATCGTGCAGCGGCCGGCCTTTGGGGCAGGCGACCCCCAGGCCCGCAGCGAGCTGGTCGAAGCGGCTGTTGGCGAAGGCCAGCCGCCCCTCGCGGTCCCAGCAGGCGACGGCTTGGTCCATGGCCTCGACCGCTAGCCGCGGCCAGTCGGAGCGGCTGTCGCCGGCAGGAAGGCCGCGGCCCGACACGTCGTGCGCGAAGCCGGTAATGCGGAAGAGCCCGTCCTCGGATCGCTCGCAACTGGAACTGTCGTGCAGGAAGCCCTCCGGCACCTGGTCGCTGGACACGGCGAAGCGGGCCTCGGAACCGCCCGTTTTCAGCAGCCGCGCGATATGGTGCTGCACCGAGGCCGGGTTGGCAAAGGCGGGGTGGCCGGCAAGCGCATCGCGGATCGGCATGAGGTCGCCGAACCGGCCGGCCGCGCCGCAGGCCCAGTCGAGCCAGAGATCCCGCCCATCCGACAGCACCGCATAGCCCAGGCTCTGCGATGCCCGGGCGGCCAGTTCCGCAAGGCCCGGCGTGTTCCCTTTCGGCGCAATGGCCCGCCAGCGGAACGTCACTCCAGCCGCCCCCGGGTCGCCGCGCCGGCGCTGCGCGCGGCCTCTTCTTTGCCGATCTTCAGCGAGATGTTGCGCAGATGCACCCGCACCGTGTTGGTGCTGAGCCCCAGCCGCTCGGCGAGCTCGGCATTGCTGTGTCCGGCGGCGTGCAACTGGTGCACCTCGGCCTCGCGAGGGGTTAACTGCGCCTCGGCCTGCGCCGCAGCCTCGCTGTTTGCCGGTCCGGGCAGCGGGCCGCGGTCGGATTTCTGCAATATGCTGCGCGGAAAGGACACCTCGCCGTTGATCACCAGCGTCAGTGCGCGCAACACCTCCGGCCCTTCGGCGCTTTTGGGGATATAGCCGATCACGCCTTCCTCGATGGCGCGGATCACGTAGTCGCGTTCCTCATGGACCGACACCACGGCGATCGGGATGTCGGGATAGGTGGAGCGCAGCATCCTCAGACCAGTGAACTCGGTGAAGCCGGGCATCACCAGATCGACCAGCATCAGCGCGGTGTCCGGGTTCTTGCGCAGAAGTTCCAGCGCCTCGTCGAAATCGGCGGCCTCCAGCACCTCGACATGCGGGCCCACGCTGCGCATGGCGTGCTTGAGCGAGTCGCGCACGATCCAGTGGTCGTCGGCAAGCAAGACCTTCATTGCGGCGGCCTCGTGTAGGTGCAGTCTCTCATCAGTCGAACCCCGAAATCGTGCAGGTTGGCTCCTTTGTTGATATCTAAACGCTATCTAATCATCACGCAAACGTAATCTGTCGCAAACGGATCCTGATCCCGTCCGTTCACAGGCGGTGCATGGGTGTGAAGCCCGCGAGACAGCGGCTGGTCGTGGCGGCGAGTAGTTGATTTGCCATGGGATATGCCGGGTATCTTCAAGAATTAGCTCGCATATACAGCCAGTTGAGTCGATGTCACGTCCTGCAATGTGCCAAGGCGCGGATTGTCCCCGCGCCCAGAGGACGATAGGCGGCGCAGATTCGCTTTGCGGAGTGACGTAGGAGCGGCAGGTCGGAAGCTCTATCGGCTAAGCGCCTGATTCGCCCTGATCATTTATTGTTGACTAGTGTGTGACTAGTCGTGCTACTAATCGGCTAATCAAAATAATATAACTGGGAGTAAAGACCATGACCGGAATGACCAGACGTATGCTTCTTCAGACGGCCGGCGCGGCCGGTGTGCTGTCCTTGACGGGCCTGCCGGCACGGGCCGAGGGGGGCACGATCCGAATCGGCGTGTTGCAGCCGCAACAGGGCGATTGCGCGCAATGGGGCATCCCGATCACCCGTGCGGTCGAGATGTGGGCCGAGGAGATGAACGGCTCCGAAGGGTTCAAGGCCGGCGATGGCAACACCTACAAGCTGCAGGTAAGCTCCTACGACAACAACTGCTATGCCGCGGGCGACGAGTTGAAAGCCGCTCGCCGCGCCATCCTCGACGACGGTTGCACCTTCCTTCTGCAGACCTACACGCCGTCCGCCCGCCAGGCCATCGGCCCGCTGACCAATGAAAGCAAGGTGCTCGTCACCTCTTACGGTGCGGGTTTCATCGGGGCTGACTTCCCCTATCTCCTGGGTGCGCAGACCGGCCAACCGATGGGCAACATGCTGACCATTAGCCATATCATCGAGCGCCACCCGGACGCGAAGAAGGTGGCCATCATCACCGGCGATACCTCTTTTGCCAAGGCCGCGCGGGCCTACATCCAAGCGGGTTGCGCCGCCCATGCCGACCGTATCGAGATCGTTTACGATCAAAGCTATGGGGCGTCGGCAGCAAACGACATGCTGGGCCTCCTCGCACCCCTGGCCGACAGCGCTCCGGACATCGTCTACGAGATGGGCTTCTCGCCCGGCCCGAAAGCCGCGATGGTGGCAACGTTGGAACAGCTTGGCTTCACCGGCATCTACGGCTCGGAATCCTGGGAGGCCAACTTCCTGGAGCAGTCTGGCGTCCTTCAGGCCACCGCTGGGCGTCTGTTCAGCGGCCCGTCGGTCGACGCACAGGAACCCACCTTCAGCCCTCGGGCGCATGAATTCTACAAGGCTTACGTCGAGAAATACGGCGAGGCGGAATGGGCACCCTGGGCCTCGTCAACCTATGCTGCCGTCATGGCTTTCGAGGTCGCCTTCAAGGCCGCTCCCGCGATGGACGCGGAAACGGTCATGAAGACGCTTTACGCGATGGAGACGGTGGACCATCCCCTGTTCGGGCCGTCGAAATGGGGCGGGGCCGAGATTTTCGGGGTGAACCATCACCTCTACACGCCGCAGCCGGTCTATGGCGTCAGCGCAGAAGGTGCGGCGGTGATTGACGGTGTCGTCGACACTTTCGGTTGGTGGGAAAAGAACAAGGCTGCGGCCCTGCCGGTCCTGGCGGCAGGTGGTCAGGTCTACGCGGGCTAAGCCGCCAGTCACCAAACCATAAACCACACAGGTCGCGCCCGGAGGCGGGCGCGGCGCTGGTATCGGCTTGCACGCAATGGGGAAGAGACGGTGCAGATATTAGCCAACGCGATGTTCCTGACGACATTCTACCTGTCGTTCGCCATCGGTCTCAGTCTGATCTTCGGCGTGATGCGCGTGGTCAACTACGCCCACGGTGAGATCTTCATGATCGGCGGCTACAGCCTCTATCTGGTGACGGCCCTGTTCGCGGGAACTCTGGCAGGATTGCCGATGCTGGGGATCGCGATCCTCTGCGCCCTTGTGGCCGGGGGCATCCTAGGCGCGCTGATCTTCTGGGGCCTCATCACCCCGCTGCGCGAACAGCCATTCTCAATCTTCATGGCGACCCTGGCGCTCTCTTATGTGCTGCAGGTTGCGGTGATCGAGGCGTTCGGACCCGTCGGCCGGACGATACCCCCGCTGGTTCCGGGAATTTTCCGCGAGGCGGGGATGATCCTGCCGACGCAACGTCTGGTCGTCGTCGGGCTGACGCTCATCACCATCATCGGGCTCTGGGCCTTTCTCACCCATTCGCGGCTGGGCCGGGCAATTCGCGCCACCGCGCAGAACAGCGTCGGCGCGCGGTTGCAGGGTGTCAGCATCGGCAGGATCGGGCTTGTCACCATCAT
The DNA here is from genome assembly GCF_036781545.1 of Tabrizicola sp. GTDB lineage: Bacteria > Pseudomonadota > Alphaproteobacteria > Rhodobacterales > Rhodobacteraceae > Tabrizicola. The sequence goes on along the minus strand of NZ_DAIQAT010000006.1, from coordinate 24,173 downwards.
CATTGGCAGCGCGCTGTCGGCGGCCTCGGGCGTGCTGATGGGCAGCATCATGAACATCAATCCCTTCATGGGTGGCGAGGCAATCTGGCGGGCCTTCATCGTGATCATCGTCGGCGGCATCGGAAGCCTGCCGGGCGCGGCACTGGCCGCGGCGCTGTTCGGCACGCTTGACTCGTTGCTGACCGCCTTCGGCCACGGCCAGTATGTCGCCTTGGTCGATGCGGTGATCATGCTGGCGATCCTTTCCTTCCTGCCCAATGGCATGATGGGGGCGCGGCAGTGAGCAACACGTCCCTCAATCCGGATCTGACCTTGGCCAATTCCGCGGCCGCGCGGCGCAAGAGCCCCGTGCAACCGGCTGAGCTTGCGGGCCTTCTGGCGGCGGCGGCGCTTCTGGTGGTAGCCTTCCGCTTCTCCAGCATCTACCTTGGCCAGGTCCTGATCCTGTTTCTGATCAACGCCATGCTGGTGATGAGCTTCCGGCTTATCACCACAATGGGCGGCTGGTCCTTTGCCCATGTCGCCTTCGCCGCGATCGGTGCCTATTCGATGGCACTGCTGACCACCGGGCAGGGTTGGCCGTTCTGGCCCACATTGCTGGTCGGCACCCTGGCCTCGGGTGTGCTGGCGCTGGCGCTGGCCTATCCGGTGCTGCGCACGCGGGAATACAACTTCTTTCTGGCGACTTTCGCCGCCAGCGCCGCGATTCAGCAAAGCCTGATCCAATTCTCGGACATCACCGGGGGGCAAAACGGCATCGCCTTCATCCCGCGCCCTACGCCGCTGTTCGGCATAGACTTCGTCACAACGGGCGGGTTTTTCGGCCTGGTCCTGGTGGTCGCGCTTCTGGTCACGCTGATCCTGCTGGCAATCGACCGCTCACACATCGGCAAGACGATCAAGGCGGTGGCCGAGAACGAACAGCTGTCGGAAACGCTGGGCGTCCACACCTGGGGCTATCGTACGCTGGCTTTCGTGATCGGCTCGTCCATCGCGGGGGCGGCGGGGGTGCTTCTGGGGAACTTCAACGGCATCGTAAACCCCGGCGACTTCGGCCCGGCCTTCATGTTCAAGATCGTCGCGGCAGCCATCGTCGGTGGCACCCGCACCTTCACCGGGCCGCTGCTGGGTCTGATCATGCTGACGTTGCTGGAAGAGCTGTTCCGCGGCGCGGCGCAATACATCCCGCTGCTCTGGGGCCTCAGCGTCATCGCCGCTCTCTTGTTCACCAAAGGCGGACTGGAAGTGGTGCTGGCAAAGGCTGTCGCCAAGCTGAAGGGGCCGCGCAATGCTTAGGGTCGACAACATCACCAGGAGCTTCGGCAAGCTGGTAGCAATCAAGGACGTCAGCCTGTCGGCGCGCGAAGGCGCGATCACTGGGCTGATCGGTCCGAACGGTTCCGGCAAGACCACGATGTTCAACCTGATCAGCGGCTTCCTGAAACCGAACGCCGGCCAAATCCTGTTCGATGGCAGGGACATCACTGGCAAGCGACCCAGCAGGATTGCCTCAATGGGGCTGGTGCGCACCTTCCAGCTGACCAGCATCTACCGTGACCGCTCCGTCTTTGAGAACGTGATGATGGGGCATCACATGGCCCGTCTGGGTGGTGTGCGTCACCACGCCCATTCGGTACTCGGTCAGGAGCCCATCCTGTTGAAAAGCGCCGAAGGCATCATCGACTTCATGGGGCTTGCAGCGGTTGCAAATACCCCGGCGCACCTTCTGCCCGGGGGAACGCAGCGGATGGTGTCCATCGCCACCGCGCTGGCAGCGCGTCCTGCGCTTCTGCTGCTGGACGAGCCTCTGGCCGGTCTGCACCCGGCGGAAAAGGCCAACGTCGCCCAAAGACTGATCGAACTGCGCAAACGCGGGCTGACCATGCTGCTTATCGAACATGACATGAAGTCGGTGATGTCGGTCTGCGACGAGGTTCACGTCATCAACTTCGGCGTCAAGATCGGCCAGGGCACTCCGAAGGAGATCACCGAAAACCCGGCTGTGGTCGAGGCCTATCTGGGGGCGGCGCACCATGCTTGAGGTTGAACACCTTCACGTTTCTTATGGCCATAGCGTTGCCGTAAACGGCTTTTCCATGCAGGCTGAGAGCGGTCAGATCACTGCGGTGATCGGCAGCAACGGTGCTGGCAAGACCACTCTGCTGAAGAGTATCTGTGGGCTGGTAAAGGTGCAGTCGGGCCGCATCGCCGCCTTCCATTCCGACATCCAGGGCCTGTCCACCGCCGAAATCGTCAGCCGTGGCATCTGTCTTGTACCCGAGGGGCGTGAGTTGTTCCCACGCATGACGGTGGCGGACAATCTGATGGTAGGGGCGTTCCTGCGTCGCGACAAGGCCGCCATCGCCCGCGATCTGGCCAAGGTCTACGGCTACTTCCCGGTGTTGGAGCGCAAGGCGAAGCTCCCCGCGCGCAGTCTGTCGGGTGGCGAGCAGCAGATGATAGCCTTTGGTCGGGCGCTCATGGCGGGGCCAAAGATCCTACTCCTTGACGAACCGTCCATCGGCTTGGCGCCCCTGGTGGAAATCCAGCTGATGCAAGCCCTGCGCCAGTTGACCGACGAGACCGGCATTGCCGTCATACTGGTCGAGCAGAATGCCCAGCTGGCATTGCAAGTGTCTGATCGTGCTTACGTCCTAGACCTGGGCACCAAGGCCTTGGAGGGCGCGGCAGCCGACCTGCTGACCGATCCCCGCGTCAAGCAGGCCTATCTCGGAATCTGAAATCGTTCACAGGCGTCCTGCTTGGGCGCCGATCAAGGAGGAGAAGACTATGTGGAGAGTTGGCGTCGACGTGGGGGGCACCTTCACCGACCTTTTCGCCTGGGAGGAAGGCACCGGCCAGCACCGCACGGCGAAGGTGCTAACCACCAAGCGTGACCGTTCGCAAGGGGTGATCGAGGCAGTGAAGCTGTCGGGGGTGCCCTTCGACCAGATCGGCTATTTCATGCACGGGACCACCACGGCGACCAACGCCCTCCTAGAGCGCAATTACCCCGATGCCGCCTTCATCACGTCGGAAGGTTTCCGCGACACGCTGGAAATTGGCCGGCAAAGCCGGGAGTTTCTCTACGACCCCTACCAGCAGAAGCCGAAGCCTCTGATCAAGCGCCGCCACCGCTTTACCGTTGGCGGTCGGATGTCGGCCAAGGGCGTCGAGCGTCGTCCACTCGACGAGGCCGGAGTCCTCGCCATAGCTGAAGAGATTGCGCGGCGAGGCATTCAGGCGGTGGGCATCGGCTTCATCAATTCCTACGCCAGCCCGGCGCATGAACAGCGCGCTCGCGAGATTGTAAAAGGGGTGCTTCCAAACGCGCATGTGGTGATCTCGGCCGAGACGCGGCCGGTCTTCCGCGAACATTCGCGCTTTGTCACCACGGCGATCCGCGCCTGCATGATGCCAGTGATGGCCACCTACTTCGATCGGCTGGACGAAGCACTGCGCGAAATGGGCTTCAAGGGATCGCTTTTGATCCTGAAGTCGAACGGCGGTGTGATGGGTGCGAAACTGGCCAAGGAACGTCCCGAGGAGCTGATCGAATCCGGCCCGGCAGGTGGCGTGTCCTATGCGGCATACCTGTCCGAGACGACTGGCCTGCAGAACATCATCCACACCGACGTCGGCGGCACCAGCTTTGATGCCTCGATTGTCGAAAACGGCACCGGTCTGATCACGCGAAAATATGAGCTGGAATGGGAAATGCCGGTCTCAGTGCCAATGCTGGACATCCATTCAGTCGGCGCGGGCGGCGGGTCCATCGGATGGATCGACAAGGGCGGATCGCTCCGGATGGGACCGCGCAGCGCGGGTTCCGAACCCGGTCCGGCCTGCTATGGCCGTGGCGGGACCGAGGCGACGATTACGGACGCCAACATGGTGCTGGGCCGCTTGCACCCGTCGCTCAGCGGCAAGTTCACGCTGGACAAAGCCGCGTCGGAAAAGGCGATCGACGCCCTGGCCGAACGCATCGGCCTCAGCCGTCTGGAAACGGCCGAGGGCATGATCCGCATTTCCTGCGAGACCATGGCCCAGGCGGTGAAGGGTGTCGTCACCGATCGTGCCCGCGACCCGCGCGACTATGTGCTGGCCAGCTTCGGCGGGGCAGGCCCGATGCACGCCTGCTTCGTGGCGCAGGCCATGGGCGTGCCAAAGGTGCTGATCCCCGCGCAGGCAGGCGTGGCCTCTGCCTTCGGGGCGACCACGATGGACCTCCGCCACGATGTTGAAACCTTCTTCTATTCGGAACTGGAGACGGTGGACATCGAGGCCCTGAAGAAGGCCTTCGCCGCCCTTGAAACGCGCGGGCTTGACCTTCTGGCCTCGGACGGAATGAAGGAAGGCGGTGCCACGATCACCCGCACACTGCAGATGCGCTATGTCGGCCAAACCTATGAAGTCGATGTCGACATGCCGACCGGCGAACTGACAGCCAAGAAGATCCCCGAGATCGCCGAGGCCTTCCACGCCGCTCACCACCGCGAATATGGTGTCAGCACGCGGGAGTTCCCTGTCGCCATCGTGGCCATCGGCATCTCAGCCGTGGGCAAGCTGCCGACAGCGCCCAAGTTCTCGTTCGACCTGGGCGGTGATGCCGTCAAGGGCGAAGCGCGCCGCAAGGTGTTCTTCAACGGCGAGTGGATCGAAACTGACGTTCTGCCCAGTGCCGTGCTGTCGGCGGGAAAATCCGTCCAAGGTCCCGCGATCATCGAATACCCCGACACCGTCGCCGTCCTGCCGCCCGGATCCCACGGGGAAATGGACAACTCGGGCAACCTGATCGTCACCCTGGCTGCATGAGCAAAGGAACCTGACAAATGAACGCAAACATCAAGCCGACCCAAGTGGACGCGGTCGACCCGATCACTTTCGAGGTACTCCGCAACGCCTTCGAACATGCCTGCAAGACCATGAGCTCGGTCATGCAGCGCACGTCCTTCTCGCCCATCCTGGCCGATATGCTGGACTTCTCGAACGCGATCTACGACGCCGATCTGCGGCTTCTGGCGCAGGCGGCGAACTGCCCGGTCCACCTGGCGGCGATGCAGGCCAGCGCTCTGGCCTCGACCGCCAAGTTCCCCATCAACAGCCTGCAACCCGGTGACGTGATCGCCCTGAACGATCCCTATCAGGGCGGCACCCACACCAACGACATCACATTCACCATGCCGATGTTCTACGAGGGCATCCTGATGGGCTTTGCGGTCAGCCGCGGGCACTGGATGGACTTGGGTGGCGGCGGCGCCGGCGGCCAGGGCTTCGGCACGCATATCGCCTCGGAAGGCCTGCGCCTGCCGCCGATCATGCTTTACCGCAACTACCGGATCAATGAGGAATACCTCGCGATCATCATGAACAACACGCGGACGCCGCATTACGTGAAGGGCGATCTCCAGGCCCATATCGCGGCGTTGCAAAATGCCGAGGCCGAGATCCAGCGCCTGGCCAAACGCTACGGCACCGACCTGGTGAAGGCCACCATGTCCGGCCTGATCGACTATACCGAGCGGCTGGTACGCAAGGCCATCGAGGAAATTCCCGATGGCGTCTACGAGGCGGAAGACTACGCGGATACCGACGGCTTCGTGATGGACACGGTGAAGATCAAGGTCCGGCTGACCATCAAGGGTTCGGACATCACGGTGGACTTCGAGGGCTCGGACGGGCCGGTCAAGGGCGCGATCAACTCGCCCTTCGCCAACACCGCCTCGGCCGCCTATTACTCGCTGCAGTTCTTCCTGGCGCCCGAGGCGCCGTCAAACTGGGGCATGTTCGCGCCGATCAATATCCTGATCCCGGACCAGTGCTGGCTGAACGCGAAATGGCCATCGCCCACCATCGCCTGCACCACGCTGGTCTCTTCCAAGGTGACCAGCGCCATCTGGCAGGCGCTGGCCAAGGCGATCCCCGAGCGGGTGACCGGATCGACCTTCTCCGAGGCCAACTGGTTCGTGGCGGCGACCACGGACCGGCAGGGCCGCACCAACGTGTTCTCGGACCTGCCTTCGGGCGGTTGGGGTGGCACGCCCTATGGCGACGGGATGAACGTCACGCAGGACCCGCTGGGCAACTGCATGAACATGCCAGCGGAATCGGCCGAGCTGTTCTACCCCATCGAATACGAGGCCTATGAGCTGCGCCCCGACTCCGCCGGGGCGGGCAAATTCCGCGGCGGGCTGGGTGCGGTTTTCAAGTGCCGATTCCTCTGCGACGGCGAGCTGTCGATGGAAACCTCGCGCACCCGCGCGGGCAGCCCGGGCGTCAATGGCGGTGGCGCCAGCATTCCGCAGCGCGCCAGCCATGTCGCTGCCGACGGCACGTCCAAGGTGATCGGCGGCATCAAGGAGAACGGCGCGTGGACCAATCCGCTGCTGGCCGGCTACCGCTTCGGCCATGACGAGCAGTTCGTGTTCGAAACCACCGGGGGAGGCGGCTGGGGCAACCCGATGACCCGTGATCCCGACATGGTGCTGGAGGACGTGCTTGACGAATACATCTCGCTCGAAAGCGCCGAGAGGCACTATGGCGTGGTGATTGATCGCGCGACGATGACGATCCGGCGCGAGGCGACAGCCGCCCTGCGCGCCAAGGCGGCCTGACGGCTGCTGGAGGTCCCCCGGCCGCTCCCGCCGGGGGATCCTTTTCCCTTCAGGAGAAACACATGCTGTCCGCGAATGCCCCAATCCCGCCTGCCTCCACCCAGTTGCGTCTGGTCGCGGCGGCCTGCCTGACCAATGTCGCCATGGGCGTTCTTTACGTCTGGAGCCTTTTCCTGCTGCCGATGGAGGCCTTCCTCCAGACCTCGCGGGCGGAACTCAGCCTGGTGCCGACGCTGGCGCTAGTGACCTTCACCCTGGGTATGTTCGTGCATGACGCGCTGTTACGGCGGATGGGGTTCCGGCTGTTTGCTGTGCTGGCCTTCGGGTTGGCTGGGGCCGGGCATCTCTTCTTCGCCCTGTCGGGGGGGGTTGCCGGGCTGGTCTTGGGCTATGGACTGGGCTTCGGCTTCGGCTCGGGACTGGGCTACGGCCTTGCGCTGGCACTGGTCATGCAACTGCCCGAGACGCGCCGCAGCCTGGCCATCGGGTTAGTGATGGCCGCCTTCGCTGTCAGCGGCGTTACGCTCTCCAGCCTTCTGGCGGGGCCGATACAGGCTGCCGACCCGCAGGACAGCTTTCTGGCGCTGGGCGGCGCCATCCTGGCCTTGGGGCTGGGGGTCCTGGCGTTGATGCCGGGAACGCTGCGTGCCGCCCAGGGCGGGGCAAAGGCCGCCGCCACCCCGCTGCGCCAGGATTTCACCGAGGCGCGTTTTCTCACGATCTTCGCCGTATTCTTCGCCATCTGTTTCAGCGGCCTGCTGATCGTTTCGCATTCCACCGGCATCGTCGCCGCCCGAGGTGCCGCGCCCTGGCTGATCGGCCTGACGCCGGGGGCCTTTACGCTGGGCTATGTGCTGGGGTCCTTCCTGGGCGGCAGGCTGGTCGAGGCGTTCTCGGGCCGGACAATGCTGATAGTCTCGAACCTGCTGGCGGGCGCTGGCCTTCTGGTGTTCTTCCTGCCTGCGTCGCCGGTGGTGCTTCTGGCCGCGCTGGCCATCGGCATGGTGTTCGGCGGCTCCGCCTCGCTGATGCCGGTGCTCATCGGCGAGCAGTTCGGTGCCGCCCGCGTGGGCGAGGTCTACGGCAAGCTGATGCTGGCCTATGGGCTGGCAGGGCTGATCGCGCCGTCGCTCTCGGGCAGGATTTTCGCCATGAGCGGAAGCTATGGCGCAGCGCTCGGCCTTGCGCTGGCGCTGTCAGCGGCCGGGCTGGTGCTTGGCCTGAGGCTGCGCCGGTCTGCCGCCGCCCTGGGCTGAGGCGGGGCAGGAGCCTTTAGGGCGCATCGCGGCCCTGCTTGCAGAAGAGACAATTGGATTTCCAGATGATCGCAGACAGCATTCTTTCCCGCCTGCGCGAGCCTTCGCTTCTGCCCACCGCCGGTCTGGTGGCGGGCGTCTGGCGGGGCGCAAGCGGGCCGGCCTTCGAGGTGGTGAACCCCGCCACCGGCGAGATCATCGCCCGCCTGCCCGAGATGGGCGCGGCCGAGACCGCCGAGGCCATCGCCGCCGCCCATGCCGCCCAGCCCGCATGGGCCGGGCGCACCGGCAAGGAGCGGGCCGCGATCCTGCGTCGGCTTTTCGATCTGATGGTGGAAAACGCCGATGATCTGGCCACGATCATCACCGCCGAAATGGGCAAGCCCTGGCCCGAGGCGCGCGGCGAGGTGCTGTATGGCGCCTCTTACGTCGAATGGTTCGGCGAAGAGGCCAAACGCGTCTATGGCGAGACGATCCCGGGCCACCAGCGCGACAAGCGCCTGATGGTGATCCGCCAGCCAGTCGGCGTGGCGGGGGCGATCACGCCCTGGAACTTCCCCAGTGCCATGCTGGCACGCAAGATGGCGCCGGCCTTGGCGGCGGGCTGCGCGATGGTGGCGAAACCGGCGGAACAGACGCCACTTTCGGCCATCGCCCTGGCGGTGCTGGCCTGCCGCGCGGGCCTGCCGCCGGCGCTGTTCTCGGTCATCACCGGCACCGACGGCCCCGCCATCGGGCGCGAGATGTGCGGCAACCCGCTTCTGCGCAAGATCACCTTCACCGGCAGCACCGAGGTGGGCCGCATCCTGATGCGGCAGGGGGCGGACCAGATCAAGAAGATGTCGATGGAACTGGGCGGCAACGCGCCCTTCATCGTCTTCGACGACGCTGATCTGGACGCTGCGGTCGAAGGCGCGCTGGTGGCGAAGTTTCGCAACAACGGCCAGACCTGCGTCTGCGCCAACCGGATCTATGTGCAGGCCGGGGTGCATGATGCCTTTGCCGCGAAACTGGCCGCGGCGGTCGCGCAACTGCACGTCGGCAACGGCTTCGACGAAGGAGTGGCCCTCGGCCCGCTGGTCGATGCCGATGCGCTGAGGAAAGTCGAGGACCATGTGGCCGATGCCCGCCGCCTTGGCGCTTCGGTCCTGACCGGAGGGGCGGGGCAGGGTGGTCTCTTCTACGCCCCCACCGTCCTGACCGGCGCTAGCCCCGCCATGCGCCTTGCGCGCGAGGAAACCTTCGGTCCCGTCGCGGCGCTGTTCCGGTTCGACACGGCGGAGGAGGCGGTCCGGCTGGCCAACGACACTGAATTCGGTCTTGCTGCCTATTTCTACACCCGCGACGTGGCCCAGGTCTGGCGTGTGGCCGAGATGCTGGAATACGGCATGGTCGGCATCAACACCGGCCTGATCTCCACCGAACTCGCCCCCTTCGGCGGCATCAAGCAATCCGGACGGGGCCGCGAGGGCGGCCGTCAGGGCATCGACGACTATCTGGAAACCAGATATCTCTGTCTTGGCGGAGTCTGACAGGTTTCTCTTCTGCATCGGAAAATCCAGGAGGCGCTTTTCATGACCCTTCCCCAGACCGCCGAAGTCCTGATCGTGGGCGGCGGCGTAGCCGGTTGTTCGATCGCCTATCACCTGACGAAGCTGGGGATCGCGGATGTGGTCCTCTTGGAGCGCAGGCAGCTGACCTGCGGCACCACATGGCACGCGGCCGGGCTGGTGACGCAGTTGCGCGCGACGCAGCGGATGACCGAGCTTGCGCAATATACGGGCGAGCTGTTCGGCAAGCTGGAGGCAGAGACCGGGCAGGCGACGGGGTTCAAGAGAAACGGCTCGCTGCGGCTGGCGAAGACCCCGGCGCGGTATGAGGAACTGGCGCGCGGCGCCTCGATGGGGCGCAACTTCGGCCTGCCGGTTGAGGCGCTGACGCCCGGCCAGGTCAAGGAGCGCTGGTCGCCGATCAGCACCGAGGGGCTGGTGGGCGGCTTCTGGTTCCCAGACGACGGCCAGGTCAACCCGGCCGACGTGACCATGGCCTATGCCAAGGGCGCAAGGATGGGCGGGGCGAAGGTGCTGGAGGGGATCGCCGTCACCAAGATCTTGACCGCGAACGGCCGCGCCACCGGGGTGATGACGGATCAGGGCCCCATTGCCGCGAAGAAGGTGGTGATCTGCGGCGGCATGTGGTCGCGCGATCTGGCCGCCGAGATCGGCGTCACGCTGCCCCTGCACGCGGCCGAGCATTTCTACGTGGTGACCGAAGCTATCCCCGGCCTGCCGCGCGACCTGCCGGTGATGTTCACCGCCGACGAATGGTCCTACTACAAGGAGGACGCGGGCAAGCTCCTGGTCGGCTTCTTCGAGCCGGGCGCCAAGCCCTGGGGCCAGACGGGCATCCCCGACAGCTTCTGCTTCGATGCCCTCCCCGAGGACATCGACCATATCGGCCCCTATCTCGAAATGGCGATGAAGCGGGTGCCGGTGCTGGAGCGCACCGGAATCCAGCTTTTCTTCAACGGCCCGGAAAGTTTCACCCCCGACAACCGCTATCATCTGGGCGAGACGGCCGAGGTGCGCGGGCTCTTCTCGGCCACCGGCTTCAACTCCATCGGCATCCTGTCCTCGGGCGGGGTGGGCAAGGCAATGGCCTCGTGGATCGCCGAGGGCCATCCCCCGGTCGAACTGAGCGACGTGGACGTGCGCCGGACGCAGGCCTTCCAGCGCAACCGCAAATACCTGCAGGACCGCTCGGTCGAGACCATCGGCACGCTGTTCGGCATGCACTGGCCGGGGCTGCAGTTCGAAACCGCGCGCGGGGTGCGCCGCTCGCCCTTCCACGACCGCTGGCTGGAGGCGGGGGTCTTCATGACCGAACTGGCGGGGTGGGAGCGTCCGGGCTTCTTCGGCACACCCGAGGAAGTGGCGAATGTCGAATATTCCTACCACAGGCCGAGCTGGTTCAAGAACGTCGCCGCCGAATGCCGCAATACCGCAGAAAACGTCTCGGTCTTCGACTACAGCTGCTTCGTCAAATACCGGGTCGAGGGGCCGGATGCGCTGGCCGCGCTGAACCATGTCTGCGCGGGCGATTGCGACGTGCCGGTGGGCAAGATCGTCTATACCCAGTGGCTGAACCCGCGCGGCGGGATCGAGGCTGACGTGACGGTGATCCGCGTCGCAGAGGATGCCTTCCTCGTGGTGACGGTGGCGCTGTCGCAGCGGCGCGACCTGGCCTGGCTGCGCCGCAACATGCCCGAGGGCGCGCGTGTCCATGTCGCTGACATCACCTCGGGCACGGCGATGCTGGCCATCATGGGGCCGAAGGCGCGCGAGTTGATGGCGCGGGTCTCGCCCGACGATGTCTCGAATGCGGGTTTTCCCTTCGGCACCTCGCGCGAGATCGACCTCGGCTATGCGCGGGTGCGGGCCAGCCGGCTGACCTTCGTGGGCGAATTGGGGTTCGAGCTGATGATCGAGACCGAATTTGCCGCCCATGTCTGGGAGGTGCTGGCGGAGGCGGGCCGGGACCTTGGCCTGAAGCCCGCGGGCTATTTCGCGCTGAATTCCCTGCGGATGGAGAAAGGCTATCGCCACTGGGGCCATGACATCGGCGAGGAAGATACTCCGCTCAACGGCGGTCTCGGCTTTGCCGTGGCGCTGGACAAGCCGGGCGGCTTCATCGGCAGCGCGGCGCTGTTGCGGCAGAAGGCAGAAGGGCCGGTCCGCCGCCGTCTGGTGCAGGTGATGCTGACTGGCGGCGCGGAGGCGCCGATGCTTTATCACCACGAGCCCATCCTGCGCGATGGCAGGCTGGTGGGCTCGGTGATGTCGGGCGCTTATGGCCACCGCGTCGGCGCCTCGCTGGGCCTCGGCTATGTGTCGCATCCCAAGGGGGTTGCGAAGGACTGGCTGGAAACAGGCACATGGGAGGTCGAGGTCGCCATGAAACGCTACCCTGCCAAGCTGCAGCTCGGCCCGTGGTATGATCCTAATGGGGAGAGGATCAAAGCCTGAGAAGGGGCGAATGCCGAAGATCCCTCCGGCCTTGGTCTTTCCGCAGAAGGCTTCGCTCTAGTCTCGGCTCTTTCCGCCATTCACTATGAGGGCATTCTTCCGACATGGCTGCGGCTCAGCTCCGGTGTTTTTCGGACTGCGGGACGGTTCTCGACTTGACCTTAGAACAGCACCTTATGGTCAGGCAGGTCTGGATCGCCGCATAGCTGTAGTCGGGCTGTCGACAGCGTTTGCCTTCGGCGCGGCTTCCCAGGTCATGGCGGGCTCGAACCAGATCGTCAGCGAGCCGAGACGCTTGAGTACCTCGTTGTAGGCTGGCCAGTTGCTGGTCTTGTGGATGGGGGTGTTGGCCTGCTCATGTGTCCCAACTATCATGTTGGGATCACGACATGAATCCGCGCAGGCGATTTGTGCAACAGAGCCGGCTCAGGCCGCCAAGGCTCCGGAAATCAGCTGGTTCCACAGCCGTATCCCGTCGCGCAGCACGGCATCGTTGAAGTCAAACCGGGGCGAATGCAGCATCGGATTTTCACCCTCCTTCCGCGCGCCAAGCCAGATATAACAGCCCGGCTTCCTCTCCATCATAAACGAGAAATCCTCAGCCCCCATCGAGGGCGGCGGAGAGGCGATGGCAAAACCCGCACCGGCTGCGATGTCACGGACGAAACGGGCGGCACCCGCGTCGTTGACGGTGGCGGGATAGCGGCGCTCATGCAGCACCTCGGCACGGCATTCGAAACCGGCGGCGACATGCTGGGCGACCTCGGTCAGACGGCGCTCGATCAGATCGGCGCCTTCGGGGGTGAACCAACGGGTGGTCCCCGCCAGCTTCACTGCCTCCGGGATGACGTTATAGGCATCGCCGCCATGGATCTTGGTGACCGAGACCACCACCGAGTCCAAAGGAGAGACATTCCGCGCCGCGATGACTTGCAATGACGAGACAATCTGGCTGGCTGCCAGCACAGGATCGGCCGACTGATGCGGCATCGCCCCATGAGCGCCTCGGCCTGCGATGGTGATATCAAAAGTGCCAAAGGCCGACATCATCGCCCCATCCGGCGCGGCCACCGATCCGGGTGCGGTATCGGGCCAATTGTGCATGCCAAACACCCGGTCTGGCGAGATCTGATCGAAGAGCCCGTCTTCAATCATCTGGCGCGCCCCGCCTTCGACCTCTTCGGCGGGTTGGAAGATCACATGCAGCACCCCATGCAGATCCTTGCGGCTGGCGGCATGGCGGGCAGCGGCCAGCAGCATCGCGGTATGACCGTCATGGCCGCAAGCATGCATCATTCCGGGCTGGGACGAGGCATGGGGCAGGCCGGTTTGCTCATGGATCGGCAATGCATCCATATCGGCGCGCAAAGCGATGGAGCGGTGCGAGCTGCCTCGGCGCAGTGTGCCGACGACCCCGGTGACGCCCAGACCCCGGCTTACCTCAAAGCCATATTCAGCCAGTTTGCCCGCGACAGGCCGACGTGCGATGCTCCTGATAGGCGATCTCGGGGTGGCGGTGCAGGTCATGCCGCCATCGCCGGGCTTCTTCGATCAGATAATGAGGCAACTCTGCTGTCATTTTGCTCTCCGGCACTCGGGTGATACCCGCCACGTCTCTAATCTTGGTAAGGCGCGCTCCTGGAAAACCTTAGGTTAAGGCACTTCCGGGGGCTTTGCGTCACAAGGCGATGGTTTTGTGTTCGATATAGTGGTTGATCCCCTCGGCTCCGAACTCGCGCCCGATGCCGCTTTGCTTGTAGCCGCCGAAGGGCGACAAAAGGTCAACTGCGGCATTGCCATGGGTTATTGTGCCAGTGCGAATCTGCCGGGCGATTGCTTCGGCGCGGGCTGCATCCGGGGTCCAGACCGAACCTGCCAGCCCGTAGTCGGAGGCATTGGCCAAAGCGACGGCCTCCTCCTCGCTGTCGTAAGGAATCATGCAGACGACGGGTCCGAAGATCTCTTCCTGAGCAATGCGCGAGGCATTGTCGACATCCGTGAACAGCGTCGGGCGGATGAAATTGCCGTGGTTGATCCCTTCGGGCAGGCCGGTTCCACCGGTGGCGATGCGGGCGCCCTCGGCTTCGGCCTGCCGAATGTAATCTGTGATCTTTTGGCGTTGGCGTTCCGAGACGACCGGACCAAGGAAGGTGTTTTCATCGCTTGGATCGCCAATGGTCATGGCTTCGATCATGGCGACCATGGCCTCGGCATAATCGGCCTGACGCGGGCGCGGCACCAAGACCCTCGTTTGCGCCACGCAGACCTGCCCGTTGTTGGGGAAGGAGCGATACTTGAGAGCGGCGACGGTTTCCGCCAGATCGGCATCGTGCAGCACGATGGCCGCGGATTTGCCCCCCAGCTCTAGGCTGACCCGTTTGAGCAGCGAGCCGCCAAGGCCGGCGATGCGGCGGCCAACCTCGGTTGAGCCGGTAAAGCCGATCTTGTCGATGCCGGGATGTATGACCAGGTGCTCGCTGGTCTCTTTATCCGCCGCCAGCACGCTAAAGACTCCTTCCGGCAGCCCGGCCTCGGCGAAAAGCTCGCCTAAGAATTGGCCATCTACGGCAGTTTCCTCGGCCAGTTTTAGCACCACAGTGCAGCCCGCGATCAGCGCGGGGTAGAGCTTGCCCAAAGCCACCTGATGCGGCGCATTCCATGGGATGATGGCTGCAACCACGCCCACAGGTTCGCGCAGCCACAGACCTTTTCCCGAGGGATAAGCCTCGCGCCGGTCTTCCCAAGGATAGCTACGCGCAGCCGTGAAGAAGGCATGGCTTTGATTCGTGATCAGCGTGCGTATTGCTTGGGTGAACCAATGCGGCCCGCCCATCTCACGCGAGGCAAGGCGGGCGAATTCATCTGACCGCGCTTCATAAAGCGCATGGAACCGCTCGATCACTTGCAGGCGGTCTTCCACCGTCATCCGGGGCCATGGGCCATGGTCAAAGGCCCGCCGAGCCTCGGCCACGGCGCGGTCGATATCTGCGGCACTGGCCAAGGGCGCGGTGCCGACGACTGCGCCATCATAGGGCGAACGGAGCTCAATGATCCGGGGGGCGGTGGAGGCGACGCGGCGACCGCCGATGAAAAGATCCGAGAAATCAGTCATGTCAGAACCGGCCTTTTGAACATGGGGCATTGGTCTGCGCCCCGGTGGGACGCAGGGAGAGGATGGCGGGGGCACCAAAGTGCCAGTCAGTCAGATGGGCAGCAGGGCCGGTTGGGCCGCCCCTGCCGAACCGGCATCAGGCGTGGATCAGATCCGAGGCCTTGTCTCCGATCATGATGGCAGTGGCATTGGTATTGCCCGAGATATGGCGCGGCATTATCGAGGCATCGGCCACCCAAAGCCCCTCAACCCCGCGCACTTTCAGATCGGGGCGCACCACGGCCGTATCATCCGGCCCCATCCGGCAGGTGCCGACGGGATGGAAGAAAGGCACTGTGCTGCGACGCAGATAGGCGATCTCTTCCTCGCGCGAGCTACCTTCGGCGGGCAGGTCAAGGAAGCGGATCATATCCTTCGAGAAAGGCGGCTGGGCGCAGATCTTGCGGATCCATGCGATACCGCCGAGCAGCGTCTCGACATCATCTGGATGGTCGAGCATGCGCGCGAAGATCGCCACTTTCTCGTGGGGATCTTTCGAGCGTAGCTCCAGATGCCCAACGCTTTTCGAATGGTTGATGTTCATCAAAATGGTGACGAGATCGGCTTTCGGTACCTCCAGCTTGGTCTTGGTTTGTGCCAGACCGAAGGGGAAGAGGTGGAATTGCAGATCGGTATATTCCAACTCGGGCCGGGATCTGATGAAGGCGATCAGCTGGGCGGTCGGCACGCTCATCACGCCGCGCCGCCTGAAAAGCCATTCGCCAAAGGCCAAAGCGCCGCGCAGGGGCCGCGCCATCCGGTTGGCGGTGGGCACTTTCATCTCGGCCAAGGCGTAAAGGCCGGGGTGTTCGAGAAGGTTCTTGCCGACTTCAGGGCTATCAACCAGCGGGGTGATCCCGTGCTTTTTCAACTCTACCGGGTCGCCAATGCCTGACAGCATCAAAAGCTGTGGCGAGTTGATCGAGCCTGCACAAAGCACCACGCCGCGACGGGCGGTGAAACTGACCTTGTTGCCCGATTGCAATGCCTCGACCCCGGTGGC
Source organism: Tabrizicola sp. (assembly GCF_036781545.1). Taxonomy (GTDB): domain Bacteria; phylum Pseudomonadota; class Alphaproteobacteria; order Rhodobacterales; family Rhodobacteraceae; genus Tabrizicola. The sequence goes on along the minus strand of NZ_DAIQAT010000006.1, from coordinate 8,124 downwards.
GCGGCCGTCTTTGATCGTAACCCGTTCGACCACAGTGTCGTCGATAAAGCGCAGGCGCGCATCCTTCAGCTTTGGCAGCACGAAACTGTCAAAGGCCGATGCGCGGATGCCATTCTTGGTGGAGCCTTGGTTCCACGCCACGCCCTCATGCGAGACGCCGTTCATATCCGCGTTGAAGGTGGCACCGGCGGCGACAAAGCTTTTGAGGAAGGTCTCAGAGACCGGATGTTTCCACCGCAGGGCCGAGACACGCTGCGGACCCATGCCGCCGCGCACGCCGTTATCTTTGTCATTGTCCGCCGTCTCCATCCGGCGGAAATAGGGCAGCACATCCTTCCAGCCCCAGCCGGGATTACCCAAAGCCTCCCAAGCGTCATAATCCTGCTTGGCGCCGCGGATGAAGATCATCCCATTGATCGCCGAAGACCCCCCCGGCACCTTGCCACGCGGCCAAGCCTCGACCAGCCCGTTGCGGGTCGGGTCCGGCTCGGTCTTGTAGCACCAGTCATAGCGCGGATTGCCGACGGTATGGATCAAGGCGGCGGGCAGGCGGGTTATCGGGATCCGCTCGCGCTTGCCGGCCTCGATCAGCAGAACCTTCATGCCCTTGTCAAGCAGGCGAGCCGTCAGCGGAGACCCTGCGCTGCCTGAGCCGATGACGATATAGTCGAAGTCCATCTGATGAGTTCCTCAGGTCTTGCCCTGGCTCCGGCGCTCAGGCCAGGATGGTGTCGGATGTGGCATGGGAGGGCGCGGGCATTGCCCCCGCCGCCAGATGGCAGGCCGCCAGATCATCCTTGCCGCGCGGCTTCAGGCTTGGGTCAATGGTGGCGCAACGGTCAAAGGCAAAGGGGCAGCGGCTGCGGAAAGAGCATCCCGGCGGGATGTTGATCGGGTTCGGCGGCTCACCTTCCAGAAGGTAGGTCGAGGCGTTATAGGGCCGATGTTCGATCGCCGGCACAGCGGACAGAAGCGCGCGGGTATAGGGATGACCGGGGTCGAAGAAGGTAATTTCATTGCCAGCCAGCTCCACCACCCGGCCCAGATACATCACCGCCACCCGGCTGCAGACCCGGCGCACCATGCCAAGGTCATGCGAGATATAGATATATGTCATGCCATGGCGAGCTTGCAGCTTTTCAAACAAAGCCAATAGCTTGGCCTGTTCGACCTGATCCAAAGCCGAAAGCGTCTCGTCCAAGATCAGCAGTTCCGGCTCCAGCACCATCGCACGGGCGATATTCACCCTTTGGCGCTGCCCGGCACTCAAGCCGACCGGCAGGCTATGCGCCAGTTCGGGCGCAAGGCCGACCTCGGCCATGGTCTCGGCCACTTTCGCACGGATCTCTGCCCTAGAGCGCCCGCCGTGGATGATCAGCGGCTCGGCCACGGTGCGGCCAATGGTGAGGTGCGAGGGAATCGAGTTATAGGGGTCTTGCAGCAAAAGCTGAAAGCCCCGCCGCAGGTTCAAAAGGCTCTTGCCGCGCAGCCCCGCGATACTCTGGCCTTTGAACAGGATCTCGCCGGTATCGGGCGCCTCGAGGCGGCTGAGCAGACGAGACAAGCTCGACTTGCCGCAGCCAGATTCTCCAACGATGCCAAGGCTATCGCCCTTATAAACATCAAAGGAAACCCCGCGCACCGCTTGCACCTGTTGCTTGCCGAACAGGCGGTTGCGGTCCTTGGTGGCATAGGTCCGGCTGACATCCCGGACCGAAAGGATAACCTCGCGGCCATCGCTTGCGGTGACGGAAGGGGCGGCGGCTACGTCTGGCTGAGCCTCCCAGATCCGCGGCATCTCGCGCACCAGATGGCGGGTGTAATTGTGCTCGGGCCGGTGCAGTATGCCCTGCATCGACTGCCGTTCCACCACTTTGCCGTCCGCCAGAACCAGCACATTATCGGCAATCTCATTCACCATGCCCAAAAGCGACGAGACGAAGAGGATCGCAGTGCGGTATTCGGCCTGAAGATCGCGCAAGAGGCGCAGGATCTGGGCGGCAACGGTCACATCCAAAGGCTGGGTGATGTTGTCGGCGACCAGAAGATCGGGGCTGGTCACCAAAGCATCAACGATCATTACGCGCTGCATCATCCCGCCCGAGAATTGGAACGGGAATTCGTTGAACCGTTCAGCGGCCGAAGGGATACGAACGGCCTGCAGTGTCTCGATCACCCGGCGCTTGGCGTCGGCGTCGGAAATCCCCGGCTCGACCGATTTCAGTTTTTCAACGATCTGGCGGCCAATCGGCAGGGTCGGGTCCAGGGCGCTGGTCGGGTCGGCACCGATATAGGCAATCTTGCGCCCGCGCAGGCCTTGTAGCTCTGCCGGAGGCATCAGCCGCAGGTCTTGCCCACGGTAAAGGATCTGGCCGCTGGTCATCTCCAGCGGGCGCGAGACCCAATTGACCATGGCCCGCGACAGCACAGTCTTGCCCGAGCCGCTTTCGCCTATGATCCCCAGCACCTCATTAGCGTGTAGGTCCAGCGAGACATTATCCAGCACTTTGCGGCGCTGAGGGGCTGTATTCAGTTCGACGGAAAGATCGCGGACCTGAAGGATGGGTTCAGCGGCGCTCATGACACCCCCTGCAGAAGCTTGTTGCGGGCGCGCTCCAATGCGCCACCCATGAGGTTGATGCCACAAAGCGAGATCGCCAGCAGAAGACCGGGGACCGTGGTGATCCACCAAGCGTTCATCAGATATTTGGTGCCGTCAGCGATGATGGTGCCAAAGGTTGGGGTCGGGGGCTGAATGCCAATGCCGATGAAGCCAAGGATTGCCTCAATGATCATCATCCGCGCCACATCCAGCACTGCGACAAAGGCGATCGGCGGGAGGATATTTGGGGCGATATGGACCAAAAGGATCCGTAGGTTTGAGGCACCCAGGATCTTGGCGGCGCGGACATATTCCTTGCGCCGCTCGGACAGCATCACGCTTCGGGCGGTGCGGGCATAGGCGGGCCAACCGGCGAGGATCAGCACGCAGACGATTGTAACGGGCGTTGGGCGCGACACACCTAGGATGGTGATGGCAAGGATGATCACCGGAATTGCCATCTGCGCATCTGTGATCCGCATCAGGATCAGATCCACCCAACCGCCGACATAGCCCGCAATCATGCCGATGATCGATCCGATCAGGAACATACCGACCACGGAGACCACGCCGATCATCAATGCGTTGCGCAGGCCAATCAGCGATCGCGCAAAAAGGTCTCGACCCAGCTGGTCGGTCCCGAGGACATGCGACCAGCTTCCACCCTCAAACCCCAGGGGCGGCAGGAATTTATCCGCCACGCTGAATTTGGTCGGCGAGACACCCAGAAGCGAGGGGCCGACGACCGACAGCAGGATTAGGCCGAAGAAGATGAAAAAGCCGATGCGAAATTCGGTGGTTCTCCAGGCATTGGCAAACATGGTCGCCGAAAGCGTGCGCGGACCGTGGCTCTTGGTCGGCGTCTTGGGCAGCATGGGTGCAAGCTCGGCGCTCATCAGTATTGCAACCTTCTGTCGATGGTCGTGGCGGCGAAATCGACCAAGATGTTGACTACCACCAGCACCATACAGGCGAGGATGGCGATGGCCTGGATGACCGGGAAATCACGCTGGAAGACGGCGTTGATCATCAAGAGGCCGACACCGGGGTAGTTGAAGGCATATTCGATGACGAAAAGAGAGCCGAGCAGCAGGCCAATGGCCTGAATGCCAACAACATTCAGCATCGGGATCATCGAGTTGCGCAGCACATGCGCCACGATCATCCGCTTGCGCGACAGGCCGCGGATCATCCCAGATGGCACATAGGATTCCATCATATTGCTGGACACCGCGACCGAGGCCGAGCGAATGAAAACTGGCGTAAGTTCGATCGCCAAGACGATGGCAGGCAGGATCGCATAGGTCCAATTTCGGTAGCCGATGGCGGGCAGAAGGCCGCCTTTGACCGAGACCAGAAAGATCAACACCAAGGCCAGCCAGATATTCGGCAAAGAGACGAAGACAGAGCTGAGATAAAGCGCCATCCGGTCCGGCCAGCGCCCTGATTTTAGGCCGGCTGCAATACCGATGGGCAAAGACACGGCCATGGCGATGGCAAAGGACAGGCCTGCCAACAAGAGGCTATAGGGCAACGCGATCAGGATCAGACCCATCACCGAGGCACGGTTGGCCGCGTCAAAGGTGTCGCCTCCACGCGAGCCGCCTGTGCTGGCCCCTTGGGCGCTGCGCACGAAGGAACGGCCGAAATCGCCGCTGGCGACCTGGCCAACGTAACGGGCGAATTGCACCGGGATCGGGTCGCGCAGCCCCATTTTCTGGGCGGTCTCTTCGGCCACCTCTGCCGAGACCATCGGCCCGAGCATGATGCGGACCGGATCGCCGGGCACAATGCGCAGCAAAGTGAAGATCAGCATCGCAACCAGCACGATGATGACCAAACCCTGCAGCAGCCTGCGCAGGAAAAAGTCTACGGCAAATAGCATGGCCTGTCCTGTTTGGCTCGCCCAGCCCGTCGGCTCGGCCCTTTCAGCCATTCGCGCGGCCCAGCCGAAGGGGGGCTGCGCGAAAGCCTTTGGCGGGATACGCCTTTCGGCGCATCCCTTGTCGTTTGCGATTAGACCAGATCAGCCTTGTTCAGGTCGATCGGACCATTCGGGAAGTAATAAGCGCCTTCCAAGTTCTTCGCCGCGCCATGGAATACCACAGCCGAGAAGAGCGAGAAGCTGGGCAGTTTGGCGGCCATCAAGGGGAAGGTCTCTTCCGACAGCACCTTCATCCGCTCGGCCGGGTCGAGGGTCGAGCGTTCCTTGGCCAGCGAGGCGTCGATCTCAGGATCATTGATTCCACAGATCAGCGCGGCCGAGGAATGCCAGTTCGGGCGCAGCACCAGATCAGGCTCGGGCGAGCCGGTCATCCAACCCACGTCGCACATATGGCCAGCACCTTGGCCGTCGGCGCCGCGATAGATCGCCTGTTCCCAAGCAGCCGGTTCCAGCACGGTCAGCTGCACATCGAAGCCGACTTCCATCATCATCGCGGCGATCAGCTCACCATATTCCTTGGTCTTCGGGTAAAAGCCGATGGAGGTGATGTATTCCAGCTGAGGCAGGCCAGCACCACCGGGGAAACCAGCTTCCTCGAGTAGGCGTGCGGATTCAGCCGGGTCGTATTTCGGGTAGTTGGCAATATCGGTGAAGCCGAACTTCATCGGCGAGATGAAGCAGTTCGAGGCCACGCCCGCATCGCCCATCAACTCAAGGATCTGATCGCGGTCGATGGCATGGGCCGCTGCCAGACGGATGCGCGGATCATCGAAAGGCGCCTTATTGCATCGGAAGTGCAGATATTTGTTCTCAGTCGACATGCCCTTGCGGACGCTGACTTTGTCGTCGCTCAGGAGCGAGGCATATTGCTCGGGCTCAAGCCGTTCAGCGATGTGATATTCGCCGTTCATCAGGCCCAGAACACGGGTGTTGGCGTCCGGCACATAGGCATAGACGATCTCGTCGATCTTCGGGCGACCACCGAAATAGCCATCAAAGGCCTCGACATAACTGCGGTCGCCTTCGGTCTTCACGTATTTGAAGGCGTTGGTGCCGTTGGGGCGCTGCTGCAGCAGTTCCGGGGTGGCAATGTCGGTCGCCGACATGATCGGCAAAGAGCTGGCGACGAACCAGAAGGTCGAGGCTGGATAGCCGTATTTCTCGGTCTTCAGGCGCACGGTCAACGGGTCGACGATCTCAACATCGACTTTACCGGGGTAGTAAGAGGCGGCGGGGCGCGACGGGTCTGAGGCATATTCGTAGGTCGCCTTCACATCTTCTGCGCCGAAAGGCTTGCCGTCATGGAAGGTCACGCCTTCGCGGAGTTTGAATTCCAAGGTGAATTCGTCGATCATCGACCAGCTGACGGCCAGATCAGGCTCCAGCACATCGGTTTTGCCCTCTTCCATCGGGGCGCGGGTCAGTTGCGAGAAGACGATCTTCTCGAAATTGCCTTGGCCCAGAGTGGTATGCGAGCTGGGGTCGAAGTTGCCAGTTAGCGGCCCCATCGAGGCCAGAACCACAGTCTTCTTGCCTTGCGCCTTGGCGGCCATCGGCAGGCCGATGGCGCTAAGCGCCATGGCGGCGCCTGCACCTGCAAGGATCTGTCTGCGAGTTGTCATCGGCTTAATCCCTATTCCTGTTGGTTTTTTCGAAGGCAAACTTTCCTGTTTGCGCTGGGTTTCACGTTTGTTTATCACTGTCGCTTCGGAGTGGCGGCGGGCGGCACGGGCTTCACAATGGTCATGCTAGTGCAGATCTGTCCGAACGCCTTTGACCCTGCGGACAAATTACTTGTCCCAACGGACAGGTGAGAGGGCTGGCTGTTCAGCGGGGTGGGTCTGGCCTGAGTTTGTCTGACGTGTATGGGGCTGCGAGGCGGTCAGGGTCAGCCGCTATGCCGAATCCGCGACGGGCTGATGCCGAACACCCGGCTGAAGGCGCGGGAGAACGAGGCCAGTTCGGCATAGCCCAGCTCCAGCGCCACTTCGCTGACGGCCGCCCCTTGGCTGAGCCGGTCGCGGGCATAGCTCATCCGGCAGTGCTGCCAGTATCCTTCAACCGAACTGCCCATCACAGCGCGGAAGCCTTGGGTCAGCCTTGTGCGGCTGATGCCGACCTCGCGGGCGACCTCATCAAGGCTTCCCATCCGGTCCAACCGGCTGGAAACCAAGGTCGCGGCGCGGGCAATCGCCTCGGCGGTGCCGGGGGTCAGGGTGACACCGACGGCTTCGCCGGTGCCGGGCAACTCCATCGCGGCCTGATAGATCAGCGCAAGAATCTCAAGATAGCGCGAGCGCACAAAGGCCCGCCGGGTGCCGCCGGTGAAGGGGCAAGAAAGCACCTGACTGACCGCCGAGACCATACGGCCATCCAAAGTCAGCGAGAAATGCCGCGGCGTGTCGATATGGCCGGGATCGACCAGCAGCCTCAGATGCTCGGGCACCCGCGAGGTGGTGGTTTCCAGAAAGCGCAACACGGCGGCGGGGCGCAGCCACAGGCAAGCGGTATGCCAGTGGTCACGCGCCGAAGAGATCCGCTCGATCTGGGCGCCGGCCGGATAGCGGGTGACGATGCAACTGCGGCTTGGCTGATCGACATTGGCGTAGTTCGAGATGTTTTCGACCCCGCGACCGCCAAGGCGCAGGCAGAAATGCAGCCAATCACCAGAGTCTACGGTTTGGAAGTGATGCCCAACCTGAGGCAGGGGGCGCGGGGTGCCGCTGCCAGTGAAGGCCATGGCATCGGCGTCAAACTGGATCAGATCTTGATGGAAAGGATCGCCGTCGCATTCCGAGCGCACCACCATGCCACGATCATCATCATAGAATCGCCCCGCTTGCTCGGGTGAGGCGCCAAAGAAGGATTCGGCAAAGGCCCGGTCGAACAGCGATTCATAGGAAAAAGCTTCTTGAGGCTGCAAAGCGGCCTCAGGATAATCCTGCAGCAGGCTGGAGGTCGGGCTGAGGGGCGGCATTTGAGCCTTGTCGAACCTTGGACGATGCTGGGGGACTCGGGGTGGGCCGCAGAGTGGCAGGCTTAAACCTGAGGGTCAACCCTCGGGCGATTAGGCTCCAGACCCATTGATTTCAGTCATTTGGCGCGATTGAGACTCTGCAAGGAGACCTGATCGATGAGCAATCTTTCCTGGCTAACGCGCGCCCAGATGGAGCCCCTGAAGCCGTTTTTCCCCAAGAGCCATGGCTGTCCACGTGTTGATGATCGGCGTGTGCTTAGAGGGATAATCTTCATCAGCCGCAATTGCTTGCGCTGGTGTGATGCGCCAGGGACGGCCCGGCGAAGACCCCTCTACAATCGCTGGAAGCTCTGGAGCGACAACGGGGTCTTCGCCGCGCCCTGCGTGAACGGCCGCTTTCCCTGCGTCTCTGCGGCTCCTATGCTGCGCTGCCGTCAGTGGGCTTACCGCCCAACACCCTCGCCGGACCGTCAGGCGACCTACAGGCTATGGTTGACTGCATACCTTCTTGACGAACGGAACGCGGCCGAATAGCTACCGGAGCGACGCGGGCGTTGTGTAATGGTAAGACCTTAGCCTTCCAAGCTAAAGACGCGGGTT
>NZ_DAIQAT010000005.1:0-71671 GCF_036781545.1 Tabrizicola sp. | reverse complement strand
AAGGTCGACGAGACGGCGGGGAGCCTCGCCCTGAGGTAGCCCGCATGACATCCCCAACCGAGCTTGACCTGCCCGATCTGGTCGACAGCCACTGCCACCTCGACTTCCCCGACCTTGTCGATGAGACCGAGGCGATCATCGCCCGCGCCCGCGCCGCCGGGGTGAACCGAATGGTCACGATCTGCACGCGGCTGAAGAACGAGCCCAAGGTCCGCGCCCTGGCCGAAACCCACGCGGAAGTCTTCTACGCCGCCGGCATCCACCCGATGAGCGCGCATGAGGAACCCCTGGTCACGGTGGAACACCTGGTCGCCCTCGCCCGCCACCCCCGCTTCGTCGGGATCGGCGAGACGGGCCTCGACTACCACTACACGGCCGAGACCAAAGCCATCCAGCAGACCAGCCTCCGCCTCCACATCGAGGCCGCGCAGGAAACCGGCCTGCCTTTGATCATCCACGCCCGCGACGCCGATGAAGACATGGAGGCGATCCTCGCCGAAGGTATGGCGGTGAAACCCTATCCTTGCGTAATGCATTGCTTCTCCTCCGGCCCCCGCCTGGCCGAGGCAGCGCTGGAGATGGGCTTCACCCTTTCCATCTCCGGCATCGCCGCTTTCCCGAAGTCGCAAGAATTGCGCGACATCTTCGCCAAGGCCCCGCTCGACCGGCTGATCCTGGAAACCGACAGCCCCTACCTCGCCCCGCCGCCCTTCCGCGGCAAGCGCAACGAACCGGCCTATGTCGCCCACACCGCCCGCGCCCTCGCGCCAGTCTTCGGGCTGAGCCTGAACGATTTCGCGGCAGCCACCACGGCCAATTTCGACCGCCTCTTCCCCCGCGCCGCCCGCCCGGCGAAGGCGGCCTAGGTTGGCGCGGCTCAGCTTCACCATTCTCGGCTGCGGCTCCTCGGGCGGCGTTCCCCGCCTCGGCGGCAACTGGGGCGACTGTGATCCCTCGAACCCGAAGAACCGCCGCCGCCGCTGCTCGCTCCTCGTCACCCGCGAGGCGGCGGAGGGCACCACCCGCGTGCTGATCGACACCTCGCCCGACATGCGCGAGCAACTGCTCGACGTGGGCGTCGGCGCGCTGGACGGGGTGATCTACACCCACAGCCATGCCGACCACATGCACGGGATCGACGATCTGCGGCAGGTGGTCTTCAACCAGCGCCAGCGGCTGCCGGTCTGGGCCGACGGCCCGACGCAAGAGGCGCTGCTTTCCCGCTTCGGCTATGCCTTCGTCCAGCCCGAAGGCTCGCCCTACCCGCCGATCCTCGACCTCCACACCATCGACGGCCCCGTCACCATCACGGGCAGCGGCGGCCCGATCACCCTGAGCCCGTTCCGCGCCGACCATGGCAGTATGGATGCGCTTGGCTTCCGCATCGGCCCCCTGGCCTACCTGCCCGACGCCGTCGACATCCCGGCGGAAAGCTGGACGGTGCTGGAGGGGCTCGACTGCTGGATCGTCGACGCGCTGCGCCGCAAGCCGCATCCGACCCATGCCCATCTGGACATGACCCTGGGCTGGATCGCCCGCGCGAAACCCGCCCGCGCGGTCATCACCAACATGCACATCGACCTCGACTACGAGACGCTCAAGGCCGAGCTTCCGCCGCACATCACCCCCGCCTTCGACGGGATGACGGTGGTCTATGACAACCAGCCCTGAGATAGAGCCATTTTCTGTCCTCAAATATCCCACGGGGGGCGCGGGGGGTGTGAAACCCCCCGCCCGACGTCAGGATTGAGCGCGCTTCTCGACGTCATCCTGCCGGTCTTCCTGCTGATCGGCTTCGGCTATGCCGCCGTCCGGGCGGGCTTTCTGGGCGAACCGGCCATCGACGGGCTGATGAGATTCGCCCAGAATTTCGCGGTCCCCTGCCTTCTCTTCCGCTCCATTGCCTATCTCGACCTCTCCGCCGCCTATGACGCGGGCCTGATGACCAGCTTCTACGCCGGGGCTTTCGCGGGTTTCTTCGCCTGTTTCTTCGGTGCCATGCTGGTCTTCCGCCGCGCCATGCCAGACGCCGTGGCCATCGGCTTCGCCGGGCTTTTCTCGAACTCGCTGCTGCTTGGCCTCGCCATCACCGAGCGCGCCTATGGGACAGCGGCGCTGCAGGGCAATTATGCGATCATCTCGCTGCACGCGCCGATGCTTTACGGTTTCGGGATCGCGCTGATGGAATGGGCGCGGACGCGGGGGCATGGGCTGTCGGCCGCGGCGCTGCTGCGGCAGATCGCGCGGGCGGTGCTGTCGCAGTCGCTGGTGATCGGCATCCTTCTGGGCTTCGCGGTCAATCTGGCGGGGAACCCGCTGCCGGGCTTCTTCTGGTCGGGCGTCGACATGATCGCCCGTTCCGCGATTCCGGTGGCGCTCTTCGGGCTGGGCGGGGTGCTGGTGCGCTACCGGATCGAGGGGGACATCGGGCCGGTGCTGATGGTGACGGCGGCCTCGCTGGTGCTGCATCCGCTCGTGACCTGGCTCCTGGCCACCCGGGTCTTCCATCTCGACATTGCGGGGCTGCGGTCGGCGGTGGTGACGGCGGCGATGGCGCCGGGGGTGAACGCCTATATGTTCGCCCATATGTACGGCGTGGGCAAACGGGTCAGCGCCTCGTCGGTGCTGGTGGCGACGGCGGCGTCGATCTTCACCGCCTGGGGCTGGCTGCACCTGCTGCCTTGACTCAATGGCTTGGTCGCGGACGTTGACGGCTTCTCGACACCCGGAAAAACCGCTCCTCGGCGGCTTGGCCCCTCGTCGCTGACGCCTGCGACGAGAAGCCGAAAGGCGCACGAGGAGCTGCCCGTCAGCGCCCGGTCACGCCGCGCAGCCGGTCGGAGCGCCGCCGCAGCAGCTCGACCGTGGTCAGCAACAGGACCGAGATCACCACCAGGATCGTCGCCACCGCCAGGATCGCCGGGCTGATCTGCTCGCGGATACCGTTCCACATCTGGCGCGGAATGGTCTGCTGGTCGGGCGCGGCAAGGAACAGCACGGCCACCACCTCGTCGAACGAGGTGACGAAGGCGAACAGCGCGCCCGAGATGATGCCGGGCAGGATCAGCGGCATGACCACCTTGAAGAAGGTCGTGCGCGGATTGGCCCCCAGCGAATGCGCGGCGCGGATCAGGCTCTGGTCGAAGCCCGACAGCGTCGCCGTCACGGTGATGATGACGAAGGGGATACCCAGCGTGGCATGGGCCAGGATAAGGCCGGTATAGGTCGAGGTCAGCTTGCCGCAGTTGGCGCCGATGATGCCGCAGGGGTCGGAGTAGAAGAAGAACATCCCCGTCGCGATGATGATGATCGGCACGATCATCGGCGAGATCAGGATCGCCATGATCACCCGCCGCCAGGGCATCTCGGGCCGCGACAGGCCAAGCGCCGCCAGCGTCCCCAGCACGGTGGCCAGAATGGTCGCCCAGAAGCCGACGAGGATCGAGTTCTTCGCCGCCCGCACCCAGGTGGAATTGCGCCACATGTCGCTCCACCAGCCGGTCCCGGCGTCCGGCGCCTGCATCCCCACCGAGACCAGCGCATGATACCAGCGCAGCGACCAGCCCGCCGGGTCGAAGGTCAGCATCTTCTCGGTGAAGGTGAAATAGGGCTCGGCGTTGAAGGACAGCGGGATGATCACCAGGATCGGCGCGATCAGGAACAGGAAGATCAGCCCGCAGATCACCAGATAGGCATAGTGCCAGGCGCGTTCCAGCGGGTCGGCATAGGTCGGAAGGGCCATGAAATCTTCTCCTCAGCCCAGCTTCAGATTGTCGATGCCGACCAGCCGGTCATAAAGCCAGTACAGGACCAGCACCCCCACCAGCAGCATCGCGGCCAAAGCCGCGGCCTGGCTCCAGTTCGACTTCGCCATGTGGAACTGGATCAGGTTCGAGATCAGCTGCCCGTCCGCACCGCCGACCAGCGCCGGGGTGATGTAGTAGCCGACCGCCAGGATGAAGACCAGAAGAGCCCCGGCCCCGATCCCCGGCAGGGTCTGCGGCAGGTAGATGCGGCGGAAGGTGGTCCAGCTGGTGGCGCCCAGACTGCGCGCGGCGCGGGCATAGCTGGGCGGGATCACCCGCATGACGGAATAGAGCGGCAGCACCATGAAGGGCAGCAGGATATGCGTCATCACGATGATGGTGCCGGTCTGGTTGTAGATCATGTTCAGCCGGTTTCCGTCGCCGATGAGGCCGAGCGCGACGAAGGTCTCGTTCACCACGCCCTTCTGCTGCAGAAGCACGATCCAGCTGGTCGTCCTGACCAGAAGCGAGGTCCAGAACGGCAAGAGCACCAGGATCATCAGAAGGTTCGCCCTGGCCATCGGCAGCGTCGCCAGGAGATGCGCGATGGGAAAGGCCAGCAACAGGCAGATCACCGTGATCAGCGCCGAAAGGAAGAAGGTCTTGGCGAAGAGCTTGAGGTAGATCTGCTGCTTTTCCGGCACCTTCTGAACCGAGCCATCGGCCGAGCGTTCGTAATCCGCCGCGATCAGGTAGAAGTCCGCGGTATAGGCGGTGGAGGAGGAGCGCATCGCCTGCCAGACCGCCGGATCGGCCCATTTCGGGTCGATGGCAAGGAAGGATTCCTTGTAGGGCGGTGCAAGCTCGCCCGCGGCGCGCGCGGTCTTGGTGATCAGCGAGCGGGTCTCGGGCAGGGTGTAGTTGACCCGCGTCGCGGCCTCGCCCGCCGTCTTGGCGGCCTGCATGGCGCGGAAATCATCGGCCAGGGCGGCGTAGGCGGCCTCGTCGGGCTCGGTGCCGACCGGATGCGCGGCGAACCAGGCCGCGACATTGGGCGCATTGCGCGAGAAATAGGGATTGTAGACCGACTGGTGCAGCATCTGCCCGATCGGCACCACGAAGGTGATGATCACGAAGACCAGAAGCGGCAGGACCAGAAACAGCGCCCGCCGCCGCGCCCTTGCCCCGGCTGCGGCCAGCGCGGCCTTCAGCGGGCGTCCGTCGGTGGTGGTCAGGAGGGGTACAGAGGTCATCGGGTCCGGGTCCGTTCGGCGTAAGGCGGCTGCGGCGCGGGAAACCTCCCCGCGCCGCGCCATTATCATCAGTTGGCGGCGAGCCAGGCGTTGTAACGCTCACCCAGTTCAGTGTCGCGGTCGGCCCAGAAGTCCAGCGACGAGGCCAGCGCGTTGGTCATGTTCTCGGGCGCGGTCGGCAGGTTCGGCGACATCGGCTGGTCGGTGCCCTGGATGTTGCCGACCAGCGAAGCGGCCGATTTGCGCGGCGGGCCGTAGGAGATGAACTCCGCCGCCTTGGCCGAAGACTCGGACGAGGTGGAGAACTTGACGAACTCCAGCGCGCCGGCCTCGTTCGGGGCGCCCTTCGGGATCACCATGCCTTCCCATTCGAAGACCTGGCCGTCCCAGACGATGTCGAACGGCTTGTTCTCCTGATGGGCGGCGTTGAAGATCCGGCCGTTGTAGGCCATGGTCATCACGACCTCGCCGTCAGCCAGAAGCTGCGGCGGCTGCGCGCCGGCTTCCCAGAACACCGCATCCTTCTTGATCGTGTCCAGCTTGGCGAAGGCACGGTCCAGCCCCTCGGGCGTGGACAGCGTGGCATAGACCTCGTTGGCCGGCACGCCATCGGCCATCAGCGCCATTTCCAGCGTGACCTTCGGGCTCTTGCGGATGCCGCGCTTGCCGGGGAACTTCGCGGTGTCGAAGAAGTCGGCGATGGTCTTCGGCCCCTCGCCCTCGGCGTATTTCGAGGTATCGTAGGCGATGATGGTCGAGAAGATATCGGTCGGCACCATGCATTCGGTCAGCGTGCCGGGCAGGAAGTCGTCGGCGGCAGCGGTACCATCGGCGCCCGCAGGCAGAGCGGCCGGGTCGATCGGGACGATCACGCCCTCGTCGCAAAGCCGCACGGCATCAGCGATTTCCAGGATCGCCACGTCCACGGTGACGTTGTTGGCCTCGACCTGCGCCTTGATCGGGGTGGCCGGGTTGTCGCTGTCGACCGAGACGACCGTGGTGCCGGTCGCGGCGGTGAAGGGCTTGTGATAGGCCTCGATCTGGCTGGCGGTATAAGCGCCGCCCCAGCCCATCACGACGATCTCGTCGGCCGCGGCCGGCAGGGCCAGCCCGCCGAGGGCGGTGGTCAGGATCAGAAGTCTTTTCATGTGTTTATCTCCCGTTGGTTGTCTCTGGCGGCCCCTTGGCGGGCCGGTCCGCTCTGCCGCGTCCGGCGTCAGCTCGGGTCAAGCGCGCGGGCATCCTGCGGATGCCAGCCCACATTGATCTTGTCGCCCTGCGCCAGCTTGGTCTGGCCCAGGGTGTTGCGCATCTTGATGACGAAATCATCCGTGCCCGCGACCTTCAGGACCGCGCGCAGGATGTCGCCCATGTAGATGATCTCGACCACTTCCGCGCCGATGGTATGGGCGCCCTTGGGCATCATCTCGGGCTTGAACTCCACCCGCTCGGGGCGGATCGAGACCAGGGTCTGCTGGCCCTTCGCGCGCACGTTGACCGCGGTGGCGTCGATCAGCTCGCCCGTCGCCAGCCGCACCAGGGCCCGGTCGCCATTCAGTTCCTCGATCGTGCCGAGAAGCTTGTTGTTCTCGCCGATGAACTGGGCGACGAAGCTGTTCTCCGGGCGTTCGTAAAGGTCGGCGGGGGGCGCGAGCTGCTGGATGCGCCCGTCGTTGAAGACGGCGACGCGGTCCGACATGGTCAGCGCCTCGCCCTGGTCGTGGGTGACGTAGACCACGGTGATGCCCAGGCTTTCGTGCAGGTGCTTGATCTCGAACTGCATATGCTCGCGCAGCTGCTTGTCGAGAGCGCCGAGCGGTTCGTCCATCAGCACGAGCTTGGGGTCGAAGACCAGGGCCCGGGCCAGCGCGATGCGCTGCTGCTGGCCGCCGGACAGCTGCGCCGGACGCCGCGCGCCAAAGGCACCCATCTGCACCATATCCAGCGCGCGCCGGATCTTGCCCTCGCGCTCGTCCTTGCCCATGCCGCGGACTTCCAGCGGGAAGGCCAGGTTCTCGGCCACCGTCATATGCGGGAAAAGCGCGTAGTTCTGGAACACCATGCCGATGCCCCGCTTGTGCGGCGGCACCTGGTTGATCGGGCGCCCGTCCAGCCGGATCTCGCCATGGGTGGCGGTCTCGAACCCCGCCAGCATCATCAGGCAGGTGGTCTTGCCCGAGCCGGAAGGCCCAAGCATGGTCAGGAACTCACCCTTCGCGATGGAAAGGTTCAGGTCCTTTACGACAAGCGTCACGCCGTCATAGCTCTTCTGGACGTGTTCGAACGCGACGAAGGCGTCGTTGCGGGGCTCAACCGTCACCCGTCTCTCCCTGATGCTCTGGGCGCTTCGCGCCTTCTGACTTGATTCGTTTAAACCGAAACCCGACCCTCATTGCAATGCAGATTTTTTTACCGAAAGGGCCAATTCGCGGCAGCGAGGGACCCTGACGCGACAGGCGGGAAATTCGGGCAAACATCCCGGTTCCGGCAGCCCTCCTGCCTGCTTCGCGGGCGGGCCGGGAAGCAGGTCATCGCCAAGGAGCAGCGCAGCCCGGCAAGGCGAAGGGCGCGAAGGTCTCAGCCTCTCGCGCCCTTTGCTTTCGTCCCGAATCCAGGCCCTGGTGCGGATGAAAAGACTCGAACTTTCACTCCGGTTAAGGAACAGCGACCTCAACGCTGCGCGTCTACCAATTCCGCCACATCCGCACGGGGTCTGGTTTCGGACGCCCGCTATCTAGCGACAGTCGCGCGGGATGAAAAGGGGCATTTTCGCCCGCGCGCCCCGCCACCGATCCCATCTGTCACCGGCGGGTCGGGCGGACTATATGGAAAGCAGCATTTCCGGCCGCAAAGCGACAGGTCACACCATGGTCGACTGGACCCATATCCCGGGGCTCGCCCCCTACCCCGAGACGCTGGCCGCGATGGAGGCCCATGTCGCCGCCATGACCGAGGGCCGCGCGGGCGAGGCGATCTGGCTGCTGGAACATCCCCCGCTCTACACCGCCGGCACCTCGGCCAAGGCCGCCGACCTGGTCGATCCGGGCCGCTTCCCGGTCTATCCGGTGGGGCGCGGCGGGCAGTATACCTATCACGGACCCGGCCAGCGGGTGATCTACTGCATGCTCGACGTGAAGGCGCGCGGCGGCCGCAAAGGCGGCGACGTGCGCTGTTTCGTGCGCGAGCTGGAGCGCTGGGTCATAGACACCCTGGCCGAGTTCAACGTGACCGGCGAAATCCGCGACGGCCGCGTGGGCGTCTGGGTGCAGCGCCCCGACCGCCCCGGCCCCGACGGCCGCCCGACCGAGGACAAGATCGCCGCCATCGGCATCAAGCTGCGCCGCTGGGTCAGCTTCCACGGCATCTCGATCAACGTCGAGCCCGACCTGAGCCATTTCGACGGAATCGTCCCCTGCGGCATCCGTGACCATGGAGTGACCAGCCTGGTCGACCTCGGACTGCCCGTGACCATGGCCGACCTCGACGCCGCGCTGATGGCCAGCTTCCCGCGCCGCTTCCATGGGGTCTGCCCCGCCCCGGCTGTCGCATAGCAGCAGGATGCTATTGCATATCAAGCGGCTGCACCCCCATGTTCGCCACGTGGAAGCCGCGTCACGCGCTCCGAACCATGAGAGGACATCATGACGAAGTTCATCCTTCTTGCCGTCACCGCCGCCGCCCTGGCGGCCCCCGCCTTCGCGGGGGACCCGGCAGCGGGCGAGGGGACGTTCAAGAAGTGCAAGGCCTGCCATTCGGTCATCGGCGCCGACGGGACCGAGATCCAGAAGGGCGGCCGCACCGGGCCGAACCTCTACGGCGTGATCGGGCGGGCCGTCGCCTCGGACCCCGACTTTGCCTATGGCGACTCGCTTGCCGCCCTGGGCGCGACCGGCGCAGTCTGGGACGAGGCGAGCCTTGCGGCCTATGTCGCGGACCCCGCCGCCTATCTGAAGCAGGCGCTTGGCGACGACGCGGCCAAATCGAAGATGTCCTTCAAGCTGTCCTCGGGCGGCGAGGACGTGGCGGCCTACCTCGCCTCGGTCGCTCCCTGACCCCACCGCCTGCCGAATGACCCGGGCGCGTCCCCCGACGGGGCCGCGCCCTTTGCATTTTCGCCGCGATTTCTGCTCCCTGCGGCAAAGTCATGCATTGCGAGCCTGCGTCCGCAGGGCTAAGACGGGGTCACAAGGAAACCGGGCGGGCCTTTCGGCTTGCAAACGGGCATGACGAAAACGACCAAAGCGGGAGCAGCCATATGGCGGACGCAGCCATCCACGGCCACGAACACCACCGACCCGGGTTCTTCACCCGCTGGTTCATGTCGACCAACCACAAGGACATCGGGATTCTCTATCTCTTCGTCGCCGGTGCCGTCGGCCTGATCTCGGTCCTCTTCACCGTCTACATGCGGCTCGAACTGATGGAGCCGGGCGTTCAGTACATGTGCCAGGAAGGCGCGCGCTTCATCGCGTCCAGCGATGTCTGCACCCCGAACGGGCACCTCTGGAACGTGATGATCACCTATCACGGCGTCCTGATGATGTTCTTCGTCGTCATTCCCGCGCTGTTCGGCGGCTTCGGCAACTATTTCATGCCGCTGCAGATCGGCGCGCCGGACATGGCCTTCCCGCGGATGAACAACCTCTCGTTCTGGCTCTACGTCGCCGGGACCTCGCTGGGCGTGGCCTCGCTTCTGGCGCCGGGCGGCGGCGGCGACCTCGGCTCGGGCGC
The DNA here is from genome assembly GCF_036781545.1 of Tabrizicola sp. GTDB lineage: Bacteria > Pseudomonadota > Alphaproteobacteria > Rhodobacterales > Rhodobacteraceae > Tabrizicola. Next base: position 61,941 of record NZ_DAIQAT010000005.1, on the reverse strand, counting down.
GGGCGTGGGCTGGGTGCTCTACCCGCCGCTGACCACGACGGCGGAAGGCGGCTATTCGATGGACCTGGCGATCTTCGCCGTCCACCTTTCGGGTGCCTCCTCGATCCTCGGCGCGATCAACATGATCACCACCTTCCTGAACATGCGCGCCCCCGGCATGACGCTGCACAAGGTGCCGCTCTTCGGCTGGTCGATCTTCGTCACCGCCTGGCTGATCCTCTTGGCCCTGCCGGTGCTGGCGGGGGCGATCACCATGCTCCTGACCGACCGCAACTTCGGCACCACCTTCTTCACCCCCTCGGGTGGCGGTGACCCGATCCTTTACCAGCACATCCTGTGGTTCTTCGGCCACCCGGAAGTCTACATCATCGTCATCCCGGCCTTCGGCATCGTCAGCCAGGTCATCTCGACCTTCTCCCGGAAGCCGATCTTCGGCTACCTGCCGATGGTCTATGCGATGGTGGCGATCGGGGTGCTGGGCTTCGTCGTCTGGGCGCACCACATGTACACCGTCGGCATGTCGCTGACCCAGCAGTCCTACTTCATGCTGGCGACGATGGTCATCGCGGTGCCGACAGGCGTCAAGATCTTCTCGTGGATCGCGACGATCTGGGGCGGCTCCATCGAGTTCAAGACCCCGATGCTCTGGGCCTTTGGCTTCCTCTTCCTCTTCACCGTCGGGGGCGTGACCGGGATCGTCCTGTCCCAGGCCCCGGTCGACCGCGCCTACCACGACACCTACTACGTCGTTGCGCACTTCCACTACGTGATGTCGCTGGGTGCGGTGTTCGGGATCTTCGCCGGGATCTATTTCTGGATCGGCAAGATGTCGGGCCGGCAATATCCGGAATGGGCGGGCAAGCTGCACTTCTTCATGATGTTCATCGGCTCGAACCTGACCTTCTTCCCGCAGCACTTCCTTGGCCGCCAGGGGATGCCGCGCCGCTACATCGACTATCCCGATGCCTTCGCCTACTGGAACTGGTTCTCCTCGATCGGCGCCTTCATCTCCTTCGCGTCCTTCGTGTTCTTCATCGGGATCGTGTTCTACACCCTGACCCGCGGCGCGAAGATCACCCAGAACAACTACTGGAACGAATACGCCGACACCCTGGAATGGACCCTGCCCTGCCCGCCGCCCGAACATACGTTCGAGCAGCTGCCGAAGCCGTCCGACTGGGACCACAGTCACGCGCACTAAGCGTTGAAGCCGACCAAGGGCCCCGGGCTGCAGCCGCACCCGGGGCCCTTTGCTTTCCACAAGAGGTTCCGATGCGCGTGGTCGTCTTCCTTGCGGTGCTCGTCGCCGCCGTAGCGCTCGGCTATATCGGCATCGGCGGCTATTTCCTCGCCCACGCCACGGCGGGCCTCTTGAAGGTCGGCCCCATTGCCGCCGCACTCGCCACCGCTGAACCACCGGCCGACCCCCTTGCCCTCGGCTACCGGGGCGACCCGATGGCAGCCCTGTCGCTGCCCTTCGAGACCGTCACGCTCGACACGGCCCTCGGCCCAGCCGAGGCCTGGCTCGTCCCCGCCGCAGGCAACGAGACGGGCCGCGCGATCTATGTCCACGGCATCGCCGGGGCGCGTGAGGACGGCTACCGCGCGCTGTCCATCCTGCACGAAGCCGGCTGGTCCGTCCTTCTCGTCACCTACCGCAACGATCCCGGCGCCCCCGCCAGCCCCGATGGCAGCTACGGCTTCGGCCTGACCGAGTGGCCCGATCTGGAAGCCGCCGTCGCAAGGATGTCCCCCTCGGACGCCGACCCCAGGCTGCTGATCGCCGCCGATTCGATGGGCGCCGCAATCCTCGGCCAGTTCCTGGCGCAAAGCCCGCTCGCCACCCGTATAGAGGCCGTCGCCCTCGACAGCCCCGCGATCAGCTTTGGCGCCATCATCGACCATCTTGCCCTGCAGGACGGCAAGCCGCTGCCCGGCATCATCGCCATGGCCGCCAAACGCATCCTGCCCTTCCAGTCCGCGCTGCCACTGGCCCAGGCCGAGGTCGCCGTCCCGCTGCAGGCCTTCCCCGGCCCGCTGTTCCTGGCCCATGGCAGCGCCGACCGCATCGTGCCCATCGGCCCCTCGCAAGCCCTCGCCGCCGCACGCGGCGCGCCGACCGTCACCCTCTGGACCGGGGCCGACCACCTCGGCTCTTATGCCGAGGACCCGGCCGCCTACCGCGCCGCCTTCCAGGACTTCCTGCGACAGATCAAGCGCTAGAGACCGTCAATCTCGGCTGCCACCCGGACTTGCAGGTCCCACAGGTAGCGGTCGTGAATTCCCAACGCCTCCAGGTGATCGACGGTATTGTGCAGATATTCGGCGCAGCTTCCCATGAATCCGACCGCCCGCGCCAGCCGGTGCGCCTGTTCCTCGCGGGTCAGGCGCTCCAGATCGGGAATGCTAGGCGGCGCGCAATAGAAGGCCAATGCCCGCAACAGCCCCCACGGCCCCCGAACCGTGACCCAGCGCAGCCACGCAACATTCTCATGGTAGGCGATCTCGCGCCGCAGAAGCCGCAGCATCCGGCCCACCGCATCATCGTCGGGCATGCGGTAGGCCACCCCGGTGCAGGATCCGCCCCGCTCCAAGGCCAGCATCAGCCCCGGTATCTCCGGCGTCGCGCGCCAGTTGTCGATCGGCAGGCAGAACGACCGCCGCCAGCCATGGACTGTCCCCCGCCGCGCTTCGACATGCTCGAACTCGGGGTTCCAGATCAGCGAGCCATAGGCAAAGATCCAGAAAGGCTGCCCCTCAAGCTCGGCCACAAGGCGCGCGGCGAGGGCCTTGAAATCTTCGTCGGACAGGCGGGCGAAGCTGTCCGGAAGCGGGCCTTCCTCGACCGGGCGAGCGACCTTCGCCAGATGCGCCGGTCCCAGCGCCATCACCCGACCCGATCTCGCCATCCGCAGCCCCCGGCGTCCAACCGGCCGGAAGGATCGCAAAGGCGTGCCGCTCTGACAAGGCCCCCTTCCCTTCTGCCGCGCGCCGCATATCTTGCGCCCATGCCCTACGAATGGCTTCCCCCCGAAGGTGGCACAGACCGCCTGCATCTCTGGCCGCACCGCTCGCTCACCCAGCGCGGCTTCGTGGGGTTCGTCGGGCTAACCGCCGCGCTGATCGCCGTGCCGCTTGTCGCCAGCCTCGGCAGCCCGGTGCTCTGGGCGCTGCTCCCCTTCCTCATCGGTACGATCTGGGCCATCTGGTTCGCATTGCGGAAGAACGGCCGCGACCGCGACATCGTCGAGGAGCTGGCGCTGTCCTCCGACCGCATCACGCTGGTCCGCCACGGGCCGAAGGGCCGGCGGCAGGACTGGGAGGCGAACCCCTACTGGCTGCGCATCACCCTGCACCAGACCGGCGGCCCGGTCCCGAACTACCTGACGCTCAAGGGCGAGGGCCGCGAGGTGGAACTGGGCGCCTTCCTGTCGGAAGAGGAACGCATCGCGCTAAGGGACGAGCTGCAAGAGCACATCGCCCGGCTGAACTGACGCTTGCCCCGGCGCCTTCCCCTTCTGGGGGCAACGCCCTACCCCAGCCGCGCCTTGACCAGCGCGCCGACCGCGCCGAAATCCATCTGGCCGGTGTAGCGCGCCTTCAGCGCCGCCATCACCTTGCCCACGTCGCGGATGCTGGCCGCCCCGGTCTCGGCCACCGCCGCATCCACCGCCGCCGCGATCTCGCCTTGGTTCAGCTGCCGCGGCAGGAATTCCTGGATCACCCCGATCTCGGCCAGTTCCTTCTCGGCCAGCTCCAGCCGCCCGCCTTCCTCATAGGCCCGCGCCGATTCCTGGCGCTGTTTCACCATCTTGCCCATGATCTGCAGGATCTCGGCCTCGCCGACCTCGCCCGCATCCGCCTCGCCCCGGACAGCGATCTCGCGGTCCTTGATGGCGGCGTTGATCAGGCGCAGCGTCGAAAGCCGGTCGGCCTCCTTCGCCTTCATGGCCTCTTTCAGGGCCGTCTGCAGACGGTCGCGCAAAAGCATGGTCGGACTTTCCGATAGTTTCCCCAAGGATCGGACAATACCCCGAACCGCCCCGGACCGCAACCGCAGCGCATTTTATCAAGCCGTTGATTTAACATATAAAACCTTTTCGCACCGACCCTTGACCCTGCGCGCCCCGCCCCTTAGTTTCCGCGCAATTTGCCAAATGGAGAGTCGAAATGCCCGCCCCGCGCGATGCGACCGCCTGCCTCGCCCTTGCCGATGGCACGCTCTTCTACGGCAAAGGCTTCGGCGCGACCGGCGAGACGGTCGCCGAACTGGTCTTCAACACCGCGATGACCGGCTATCAGGAGATCATGACCGACCCCTCCTATGCGGGCCAGATCGTGACCTTCACCTTCCCCCATATCGGCAACACCGGCGTCACGGTTGAGGATGACGAGACCGCGACCCCCGCCGCCGCCGGGATGGTGGTGAAATGGGACCCGACCGAACCCTCGAATTGGCGCGCGACCGGAGAGTTGACCCAGTGGCTGACGAAGATCGGCCGCATCGGCATCGGCGGGATCGACACCCGGCGGCTGACCCGGGCGATCCGCCAGCAGGGCGCGCCGCATGTCACGCTCGCGCATGACCCCGAGGGCCGCTTCGACATCGAGAAACTGGTCACCCGCGCCCGCGCCTGGAAGGGCCTTGTCGGCCTCGACCTCGCCAAGGACGTGACCTGCGCGCAGAGCTACCGCTGGGACGAGAAACGCTGGGCTTGGCCCGAGGGCTATACCCGGCGCGAAGGCCCGGGCCTGCGCGTCGTCGCGGTGGATTACGGCGCCAAGCGCAACATCCTGCGCTGCCTCGCCTCGGTCGGCTGCGAAGTCACCGTGCTGCCCGCCACCGCGACCGCCGAGGAAATCCTCGCCCACAACCCCGAGGGCGTGTTCCTCTCGAACGGCCCCGGCGACCCGGCGGCGACCGGCGAATATGCAGTACCGATGATCCAGGGCGTGCTGGCGCAGGACCTGCCGCTTTTCGGCATCTGCCTCGGCCACCAGATGCTGGCGCTGGCGCTGGGGGCACAAACCCGGAAGATGAACCACGGCCACCACGGCGCGAACCATCCGGTCAAGGACCTGACCACCGGCAAGGTCGAGATCACCTCGATGAACCACGGCTTCACCGTGGACGCCGACACCCTGCCGAAGGGCGTCAGCGAAACGCATGTCTCTCTCTTCGACGGCACCAACTGTGGCATCGCGGTCGATGGCAAGCCGGTCTATTCGGTGCAGTACCACCCCGAGGCCTCGCCCGGCCCCCAGGACAGCTTCTACCTCTTCGAGCGTTTCGCCGCCGCGATGAAATCCCGCCGCGCCGCCTGAAGGCGTTAACCGCCCGTTAACCCCCCGCGCGCAAGCTGGCGCGGAACAGGGGAACGGGCATGGGTGCCGCCGAACGGATCAGGATCGAACTGCCCCCGGCACCGGACCGGGGCTCGCGCCGCAGCTTTGCCATGGGCGCCTCGCTTCTGCGCGAAGGCGTGGTCTCGCCCGAGGAAATGCTCACCGCCCTCTCGCATCAGGGCCGGGAAGCCGGACGTCTCCCAGATGTGCTCCGCGCCCGCGGTCTGGTGGTGGAGCGGGACCTGCTCGGCGTCGATGCCCGCAACTGGGGCATCCGCCTGGTCGATCTCGACAGCGCCCTCCCCGACCCCCGGCTCATCGACGCGGTGGGGGTGCAGGATTGCCTGCGCCACGGCCTCGTTCCCTGGCAGAAGACGGGTGACGTGACCATCGTCGCCACCTCCCGGCCGGAAGACTTCCGCCGCCTCCGGCCCATGCTGGAAGCGCGGCTCGGCCCGGTGGCGGCAGGCCTCGCCTCGTCCCGCGCGGTCCTCACGGCGATCCATGCCCGGCGCGGCGAGCGTCTCGCCCAAGCCGCCGAAACCCGTGTGGCCGAGGCCGAAAGCTGCCGTTCCTGGCCGCGCCTGCACCGCTCGCCCCTTGCCATGACGGTGCTGGCGGTCGCGCTGGCCGCACTGATCCTCGCGCCGCTTGCCACAGGTCTTGCCGTGCTGGGCTTTGCGCTCGTCTCGCTCATCGCAATCGTCGCCCTGAAGATCGCCGCCACCGTCGCCGCCCTGCGCGCGCCGCCACCCGGTCCCGCCCCCGCCAGCGACGCCATCCCTCCCGTCGTCTCGATCATCGTCGCGCTGTATCGTGAGGCCGACATCGCCCCCCGCCTCGTGCGCCGCCTGGCCCGGCTGGACTATCCGGTCGACCTCCTCGACGTCATCCTCGCGGTCGAGGCCGAGGATCGCGTCACCCTCGATGCGCTGGCCAATGCCGAACTTCCGCCCTGGATGCGGGTGGTCATCGTGCCGGAAGGCCAGGTCAAGACCAAGCCCCGCGCGCTGAACCATGCGCTCGACCATGCCCGCGGCGCCATCGTGGGCGTCTACGACGCCGAGGATGCGCCCGAACCCGATCAGCTGTTGAAGGTCGTCGAACGCTTCCAGCGCTCGGGACCCGAGGTCGCCTGCCTGCAGGGAATGCTCGACTACTACAACCCCCGCACCAACTGGCTCAGCCGTTGTTTCACCATCGAATATGCTGGCTGGTTCCGCTTGGTCCTGCCCGGTCTCGCCCGCCTCGGGCTGGTGGTTCCCCTCGGCGGCACCACGCTCTTCTTCCGCCGCGACGTGCTGGACCGGCTCGGCGCCTGGGATGCGCATAACGTGACCGAGGACGCCGATCTCGGCATCCGCCTCGCCCGTCACGGCTACCGGACCGAATTGATCGACACGGTGACGCATGAAGAGGCGAACTGCCGCCCCCTGCCCTGGATCAAGCAACGCTCGCGCTGGATCAAGGGCTACATCATGACCTGGGCGGTCCACATGCGGGAGCCGCGCCTGTTGTGGCGTCAGCTGGGGTGGAAGGGCTTCCTCGGCTTTCAGGTCCTCTTCCTCGGCAGCATCGCGCAATTCCTGCTGGCACCGCTGCTGTGGTCCTTCATGCTTCTGCCCTTCGGCGTTCCCCACCCGCTTTACGCCGCTCTGCCGGGCTGGGGTATCTGGGTGCTGGCCCTCACCTTCTTCCTGTCGGAAGCCGCCAACATCCTGATCTGCGCGCTCGGCCTTTGCCGCACGGCGCATGGCCTCAGCCTCCTTTGGGTGCTGACGCTCAAGGTCTATTACCCCCTCGCCTCGCTCGCCGCCTACAAGGGCCTGATGGAGCTGGCGACGCGGCCCTTCTACTGGGACAAGACCACGCACGGGATATTCGACGACGGGACGTAGGATAGGCAAATCTCGCGCCCGCCCCGATTCGCATGACCTGGTTAACGGCTTTCGGGACATACGCGCGTATGGACGCTATCCAGACGCAGGGAATACCGAAACCAGACGGCGTCATGCACAGACCTTCGCCCGATTAATGCTGCGATTCAAAAGGCTTGGCGAACGCAGCTCTACCGCGTCCTCAGCTCTCCGGCATCCACCCGAAGCCGCGTCTCGAAGGCCTGGCTGATATGCGACTTCAGCGCCTGATAGGCCGCCTCGCCATCCCCCGCCTCGATCGCCGCCACGATCTTCGCATGTTCGTCCAGCGCCACCTCGTCGCGTCCCTCGGCGGCGAAGGAAGTGTTCGCCATCAAGGCCATGCTGCGATGCACCAGATCCAGCTGCTGCACCAGAAAGCGGTTGTGGCTGGCCAGATGGATCTGCTTGTGGAACCGCTTGTTGGCCCGCGACAACGCCTTGGGATCGCCCCCCAGCAGCGCCCGGTCATCCGCCACCATGCCCTTCAGCACCCGCACCTCCTCGGGCGTCGCGTGCCGGGCTGCCAGCCTTGCCGCCAGACCCTCCAGTTCAGTCCTGACCGTATAAAGCTCCGCCAGCTGGTTGTGATCCAGCGACGCCACGATCAGGCTGCGCCCGTCGCGGGTCAGCATCGCCTGCGTCTCAAGCCGTTGTAATGCCTCGCGAACCGGCGTGCGGGAAACCCCCAGCCGTTCCGCCAGCTCGCTTTCCACCAGCCGGTCGCCGGGCTTGTAGACCCCGGCCTCGATCGCTTCCATCAGCAGCGTATAGGCGTCTTTCTGCACCGTACCGTCCCCCTTGCGCGGGGCGGACCCTAGCGCGCGCGCCGCCTTTCGATCAACCCTTCCCAATGCCGCAGCCCCGCACTACACCGGTCCCCATGCCGAAACAGGATTTCACCCACGTCACCACCTGGGTCTTCGACCTCGACAACACGCTCTATCCGCCGCACATGCGGCTCTTCGACCAGATCGAGGTCCGGATGACCGATTGGGTCATGCAGGCGCTGCAGGTCGACCGCGCGCGCGCCGACCATCTGCGCGCCTATTACTGGGCAACCTACGGCACCACGCTCGCCGGCCTCATGCGTGAACACAACGTCGACCCCGGCCCCTACCTGACCGACGTCCACGACATCGACTTCTCGGTCCTCTCGCCCGACCCCGACCTTGCCCGCAGCATCGCCGCCCTGCCCGGCCGCAAGATCATCTACACCAACGCCTGCGCGCCCTATGCCAAGAAAGTCCTTGCCGCGCGGGGGCTTGCAGGTCTTTTCGATGCGATCTACGGCGTCGAGCACGCCGAATTCCACCCCAAGCCCGACGCCCAGGCCTTCGCCACGGTCTTCGCGACCGACGGTCTGAACCCCAAGGCCGCCGCGATGTTCGAGGACGATGCCCGCAACCTTGCGGTGCCGCATACGCTGGGGATGAAGACCGTCCATGTTGCGCCCCGGCCCCAGCCCGCGGACCACATCCACCACCACACCGACGACCTTGCCGCCTTCCTCGCCCGTCTTGTGGGGTGACACTCCGCCGCATCGCCCCGGCGCGCCATTGCCCTAAATGACCGGCATCCCCTGCGCGAGGCCGCCGATGACCACCACCACCCTTCCCGCCCCCAGTCCCCTTGGCCGCCTTGTCCGCGCCATCCCGATCGTCGGCCGGGTCATCCGCGATGTCGAACGCGAGGTCGACAGCGTCTACTACCTCCTCACCATCTTCGTGACCGCCGTCGTCCTGGCCGTCCAGACCTGGGGCCTGCCCGCCCTTGTCCTGACCGCACTCGCGCTTGTCCCGGTGATGTTCATCCTCCTCGTCATCCTCGCGCGGCCCTGAGACGTCCTGCCCTCTGGTCCCGGCCCGCACCCCGCCCTATGCTGGAGTCCGGAGGCCCGACGATGCGCGAAACCACCGACATCCTGATTTCCGGCGGCGGAGTCGCCGGGCTGACCACCGCTTGTGCCCTCGGCTCGGCCGGGTTCCGGGTGATCTGCGTCGACCCCGCGCCCCCCGTGACGGAGGGCGAGGCCGAGGGCGCCGACCTGCGCACCACCGCCTTCCTGCAGCCGTCGATCCCTGTCCTTGAAGCCGCCGGCCTCTGGTCGCGCCTTGAACCCCATGCCGCCGCCTTGCAAATCATGCGGATCATCGACGCGGGCGGCCCGGATCCCGTCGCGCGCCTCACCAGGGATTTCGACGCCGCCGATATTTCCGAGGCGCCCTTCGGCTGGAACCTGCCCAACTGGCTTCTTCGCCGCGAGATGGTGGCCCGCATCGCCGAACTGCCCAACGTCGACTTCCGCCCCGGCACAGGTTTCGCCCGGATGCTGGCGCGCGAGACGGAAGCGCTCGTCACCCTTACCGACGGCAGCCAGATCGCGGCTAAACTGGTGATCGGCGCCGATGGCCGCGCCTCACCGGTGCGCGAAGCCCTTGGCATCGCAGCGAAAACCATCCGCTACGGCCAGAAGGCTCTGGCCTTCGCCGTGACGCATGATATCCCGCACGGCAATGTCTCGACCGAGGTGCACCGCAAGGGCGGCCCCTTCACGCTGGTGCCGCTGCCCGACCGCGATAGCAGGCCTGCCTCCGCCGTGGTCTGGATGGAGACCGGCCCGGAAATCGCCCGCCTCGCCGCCCTGCCCGTGCCGGAGTTCGAGGCCGAGATGACCGCCCGCTCCTCCGGTATCCTCGGCCCGCTGACGCTGCTGACCCGCCGTTCGGTCTGGCCGATCATCAGCCAGATCGCCGACCGGATGTCCGGGCCCCGAACCGTGCTGATGGCCGAGGCCGCGCATGTCGTTCCGCCCATCGGCGCGCAGGGGCTGAACATGTCGCTGGCCGACCTTGCCGCGCTTCTCGACCTGACCGAACGGCACCGTCAGGATCCCGGCGCCCGCTCCGTGACCGAGACCTTCCACTGCAGCCGCCACCTGGACGTGCAGGCCCGCGTGACCGGGATCGACATCCTGAATCGTGCGTCGATGGCCGAGACGCCGATGCTGCGCGATCTCAGGGCACGCGGGCTGGAGGCGCTCTATTCGACGCGCGCGGTGCGGCAGATGCTGATGCGGGCGGGGCTTGGGGTCGGGCGCAACGACACATCGCCTCCGTCCCGGGCCTGACCCGGGACCTCCCGATCCGACAGCATAAGCCCAAGAATTTTCTGGAAAATTCTTGGGCTGCCACGGAGTACCCCGTTTCCAGGAACCGTCATTCCGCCTTCACAACACCGCATCTACCGCGCGCTTAAGCCGCGCGACGGTCCCCTCCACATCCTTCAGCTTGTCCAGCCCGAAGAGCCCCAGCCGGAAGGTGCGGAACTCCGGCCCCTCGCCCACCTGCAACGGCACGCCCGCCGCAATCTGCAATCCCTCGGCGCGGAACTTCGCCCCGTTCTGCACCTCGGGGTCGGTGGTGTAGCTCACCACCACCCCCGGCGCCTGGAAGCCCTCGGCAGCGACCGACGGAACGCCCTTCGCCGCCAGCAGCGCCCGGACCGCCCGACCAAGCGCCCATTGCGCGGCCTTGGCCTCGGCAAAGCCCATGTCCCTGGTCTCGACCATCGCGTCGCGGAAGCCCAGGATCGCATCGGTCGGCATCGTCGCGTGATAGGCATGGCCGCCCTTCTCATAGGCCTCCATGATCGCGCGCCATTTCTTCAGGTCCAGCGCGAAACTGTTCGAGCTCGTCTCCGCCAGCCGCGCCTCGGCGGCCGGGGACAGTACCACCACCCCAGCAGCGGGAGAGGCGGACCAGCCCTTCTGCGGCGCCGAGATCAGCACATCCACGCCGGTGGCGCCCATATCGACCCAGACGCAGCCACTAGCGATGCAGTCCAGCACCATCAGCGCGCCGACCTCATGCGCCGCCGCCGCCATCTGGGTGATGTAGTCATCCGGCAGGATGATCCCAGACGAAGTCTCGACATGCGGCGCGAAGACGGCATCCGGCTTCACCTCGCGAATCTTCGCCACCACGTCTTCGATGGGCGGCGGCGCGTAAGGCGCGCGGGCATCGTTCCCCGCCTGTCGGGCCATGATCACGGTCGTCTCCGCCGCGAACCCGCCCGCCTCGAAGATCTGCGTCCAGCGATAGCTGAACCAGCCGTTCCGCACGATCAGCGCCCGGCCGGTCCCGAACTGCCGCGCCACCGCCTCCATCGCATAGGTCCCGCCCCCCGGCACCAGCGCCACCGCGCTGCCCCCGTAGACTTCCTTCAGCAGGCCCGAGACATCGCGCATCACCCCCTGGAACCGCGCCGACATGTGGTTCAGCGAGCGGTCGGTGAACACCACCGAGAATTCCTGCAACCCCTCGGGGTCGATATGCGCGTGCGGCAAAGTCATCTGGGCCTCCCTTTTCCCGCAAGCCTAGCCGCAGCGCGGAGGGGGAGCAATCCTGCCCAAGCACGTCCGGGTTACCCCAGCGGCCCCGGTCGCCGCTCCTCGGTCAGGAGCACGTTCGCCTCGACGTTGCCCACCCCCGGAAGCGTCATGATCCTGCGGCGCAAGACCCGCTCGAAATCGGCGATGTCGCGGGCCACCACCCGCAGGCGATAGTCGAAAAGCCCCAGCACGTGCTGCACCACCTGCACTTCCGGGATCGCCTGCACCGCCCGCTCGAAATCCTCCAGGCTGACCCGCCCCTTGGTTGCCAGCTTCACCCCCAGGAAGACCGTCACCCCGAAGCCCAGCTTCTCGCGGTCCACCTCGACGGCAAGCCCCTTCAGCACCCCCGCCTCGGTCAGCCGCCGGACCCGCCGCCAGGCCGCCGGCTGCGACAGGCCCAGCCGCCGCCCCAGTTCCCCTGCCGAAAGCGTCCCCTCCGCCGACAGCGCCCGCAGGATCGCCCGGTCCAGGTCATCGAGGTCGATCACAGCGGTAGCCCCCCCGTCTCCTTGATGGTAGCGACCAGCATCAGCGCCTCGACCTCGGCGATATGCGGCAGGGTCAGGATCCGGTCGCGGTAGATGCCGGTCCAATGGCCCATGTCGCGCGCGATGACGTTCAGCCGCACGTCGACCCGGCCGAGGAAGGTCTCGATCCCGATCACCTCCGGCACCTCGCGCGCGGCCTGGATGAATTCGTCGAAGGCGCGCGGCTCGGTCTTGTCCAGCGTGAAGCGCAGGCTGACCTCCACCGCGTAGCCCAGGGCCCGCCAGTCGATCACCGCCCCTTCCGCCCGGATCACCCCCCCTTCGCGCAGCCGGTCCAGCCGCCGCCAGAGCGTGGCCCCCGTCACCCCCGCCCGCTCGGCCAAAACCGCACGCTCCAGCCCTGGCTCGGCCAGCCAGTGCCGCAGGATGCGGCGGTCGGTATCGTCGATCTGCATGAAAATCTCACGAATAGCCGTCTATAAGAATGATCCTTCGCACAACGCGTCAATATCGTCAAAGATTGCACGGTCCTTGCGCCACAAATCCCTATCGTGCCGTCATCAACAGCAAGGAGACGCCAAATGCGCGTTTACTACGACCGCGACTGCGATGTGAACCTGATCAAGGACAAGAAGGTCGCCATCCTCGGCTATGGCAGCCAGGGCCATGCCCATGCGCTGAACCTGCGCGATTCGGGGGCGAAGAACCTGGTCGTGGCGCTGCGCGAAGGCTCGCCTTCCGCCAAGAAGGCCGAGGCCGAGGGCCTGAAGGTGATGGGCATCGCCGAGGCCGCCAAATGGGCCGACCTGATCATGTTCACCATGCCCGACGAGCTGCAGGCCGCGACCTACAAGCAATATGTCCACGACAACCTGCGCGAAGGCGCGGCGATCGCCTTCGCCCACGGCCTGAACGTGCACTTCGGCCTGATCGAGCCGAAACCCGGCGTCGATGTGATCATGATGGCGCCGAAAGGCCCCGGCCATACCGTGCGCGGCGAATACACCAAGGGCGGCGGCGTGCCCTGCCTCGTGGCCGTGCATCAGGATGCGACCGGCAAGGCGATGGAAATCGGCCTCTCCTATTGCTCGGCCATCGGCGGCGGCCGCTCGGGCATCATCGAGACCAACTTCCGCCAGGAATGCGAAACCGACCTCTTCGGCGAACAGGCCGTGCTCTGCGGCGGTCTGGTCGAACTGATCCGCATGGGCTTCGAAACCCTGGTCGAAGCCGGCTACGAGCCGGAAATGGCCTATTTCGAATGCCTGCACGAGGTGAAGCTGATCGTGGACCTGATCTACGAAGGCGGCATCGCCAACATGAACTACTCGATCTCGAACACCGCGGAATACGGCGAATACGTCTCCGGCCCGCGCATCCTGCCCTATGACGAGACCAAGGCCCGGATGAAAGCCGTGCTGCGCGACATCCAGACCGGCAAGTTCGTGCGTGATTTCATGCAGGAGAACGCCGTCGGCCAGCCCTTCTTCAAGGCGACCCGCCGGATCAACGACGAGCACCAGATCGAAAAGGTCGGCGAGAAGCTGCGCGCCATGATGCCCTGGATTTCCAAGGGCAAGATGGTCGACAAGTCGCGGAACTGACCGGAACGGTGCGTGAAACCACGCACCCTACCTAGATGAAAAGGGCCGGGAGACACCTCCCGGCCCTTCCCCGTCCAGCCTTTCACATTTGCCCAAATATCCCCGCCGGAGGCATCTTGTCTTGCGCCGATCCGCGCACCGCTGATGGTAGCAGGGTGGGCCCCGCCTGAGGGGGCAGCCCTGCCGCTTGACAACGCGCCCTCCGCCGCGCCACCCCTGACGGGCAAGAAGGAAGGGCCCATGACCACGCTTCTGATACTGATGCCCACCGGCGGGCAGATCGACACCCCCGCGGTCCACAGCCTCTTGGGCCTCACCCAGGCCCTGCCGCGCCGCGGCATCCCCTTCGCGCTCAAGACCTATGAATGGTCCGACCTCGTCATCTCGCGCAATTACCTCATGTCCTGCTTCCTGGCGGACAAGAGATTCACCCATGCGCTCCTCCTCGACAGTGACATGAGCTATCAGCCGCAGATCTTCTTCGACCTCCTCGCCTTCGACGCCGATTTCACCTGCGCCCCCTATCCGCAGCGCCGGATGCGCTGGTCCGCCTTCCGCGCCCTCATCGAACGCGAGGCTGCAAAACCGCCGGAGGATCGCGCCCCGACCGACCGGCTCCTCGCCGAATCTTTGCGCTACAACATCCCCCAGGTCTTCGAGCCCGGCCAACCCTGGCCCCATGAGATGCGGGACGGCTTCCGCAAGGTCCCCGGCGCGGGCACCGGCTTCATGCTGATCCGCCGCGCCGTCCCCGAGCGCATGGTCGAGAGCGGCGTCGCGAAACCCGTCCCGGATTTCAACGGCCCCGGCTACCCCGGCGCGGATTTCCACGATTTCTTCAGCCATCTGCGCGGCCGCGGTGGCGCGGTCCTGCATGGCGAGGACACCAGCTTCTGCCGCCGCTGGATCGAGGGCTGCGGCGGCGAGATCTGGTGTCATGAGACGGCAAGGATCACCCACCACGGCGACCTCGCCTATCCGGGCGACTTCGCGCTGGCCCCGAAGCCGCGCGGATAGCAAAGGCGCGTCGCAGACTTCGTTGCTCCTTGCAGCCGGGGGCCGTCGGGCGCCGAGGAGAAGACGAAGTCGCACGACGAGGGCAGACGCCGGCCCCGCCCTTACCCCCCGACCGCCACCCGCAGCGCCCCCAGCGCCTCGCCGGGCCAGCGGCTGGTGTCGGCCGGCCAGACATGCGGCTCGGCCTCGCCCTCGACATGCCAGGCAGCAAAGACCCCTTGGGTCGCCGGGTGCAGGTAGAGGAGCGCCCAGTCCGTCTCGCAGCTGTATTTCAGGCAGGCCTGCCCCAGATAGCCCTCGGCGGTCAGCCCGCCCGAGCCCAGGTCGGAAATCCGTTCGGCAAAGCCCGCGTAGTCCGCCCCAAGGCCCGCCTGCAGCGCCTGCAACACCGGGGCGAGCTTCATCGCCTCGACCGGATGCGCCTGCGCCAGACGCGGAACCGCCTCCCAGCCCTCCGCGGCATCGGCACCGAAGGCTTTCGGCGTGCCCTGTGCCAGACCGCCTGCCGGGGTCCAGACCCAGACCTCGCCCGGCTCGGACGGCAGGGGTTCGGTCGAGAACACCAGCGCCTCGGGTTGCACCTCAAGCGTGAATTCGCGGCAGCTGTCGACCGGGCCGTAAAGCGCCGCGGCCGCGCCTTCGGGCAGCGCCAGAACGAAAGGCGCCGCGCCGCAGGCATTGCCGCCCGACCCGGCGACGCCGGTCACGACCGCGACCCCGCCCAGGGTCTGCACCGCCTCGTCAAGGTAGATCACCCCGTTCTCGTGCAGGACTTCGCCATCGACCACCAGACCCGCGCTGCCCATGCCGTCGTCCTTGACAACAACCTGATGTCCCGCGACCGTCAGGTCCTGCGCCAGCGCCGTCGTGCCCCAGAGGGCGACCAGAACGCCCGCCACACCCGCCAGATTCCGCATCGCACACCTCGCTTCCTGTCCTGTCCGGGGCGCAGAATGCCCCCGTCGCACGACCCTGCGCCAGAGCGGAAAGCCTGACCCCTCGGCCCCGGCACTGGTTAACTCCGCATTAATGCGGCCAGGCAACCCTTTGGAAACATTGATCTTGCATATCTGCCCGCGCGTGGGCAGCCCTGTCAGACCGCCGCCTCCACCGCCCCCACGATCTCATCCACCACCGCGGCCAGCAAGGCCTCGTCCTCGCATTCCGCCATGACCCGGATCAGCGGCTCGGTTCCCGATTTCCGGATCAGAATGCGCCCCTGTCCCTCGATCCGCTGCTCGCTGGCCCGGATCACCTCCTGCACCGCCTCGACCTCCAGAGGCCGCGCCCCGGCCGAGAAACGGACGTTCTTCAGAAGCTGCGGGACCGTCTCGAAGGACCGGGTCAGCTCCGACGCCGGTCTGCCCGTCCGCACCAGTTCGGCTAGGAACTGCAGCCCCGCGACCAGCCCGTCGCCGGTCGTGGCATAGTCGGTCATCACGATATGCCCCGACTGTTCGCCGCCAAGGTTGAACCCGCCCTCGCGCATCCGCTCCACCACATAGCGGTCGCCGACCGCCGTCCGCTCCAGCCGCAGGCCCCGGCCTTGCAGGAACCGCTCCAGCCCCAGGTTCGACATCACCGTCGCCACCAGCGCGCCGCCGGACAGCCGCCCCTCCTCGGCCCACCGCGCCGCGAGGAGCGCCATGATCTGGTCGCCATCGGCCACCCGGCCCGCCTCGTCCAGGATCATGATCCGGTCGGCATCGCCATCCAGGCTGATCCCTACATGCGCGCCATGGGCCACCACCGCCTCGGCGGCGGTCTCGGTATGGGTCGATCCGCAGCGGTCGTTGATGTTGGTGCCGTTCGGCGCGACGCCGACCGGGATCACCTCTGCCCCGAGTTCCCACAGCACCTCGGGCGCGCACCTGTAGGCGGCCCCGTTGGCGCAGTCGATCACCACCTTCAGCCCGTCCAGCCGCAAGCCATTGGGGAAGCTGGTCTTGACGAATTCCTGATACCGCCCCCGCCCGTCCTCGATCCGTTTGGCCCGGCCGATGTTTTCCGGCTTCGCGGGCGTGATCTCGCCCTCCACCATCGCCTCGATCTCGGCCTCGGCGGCGTCGGACAGCTTGAACCCGTCCGGGCCGAAGAACTTGATCCCGTTGTCCTGGTGCGGGTTGTGGCTGGCCGAGATCATCACCCCCACATCCGCCCGCATCGAGCGGGTCAGATAGCCCACCGCCGGGGTCGGCACCGGGCCGAGCAGGAGCACGTTCATCCCGGTCGAGGTGAAGCCTGCGGTCAGCGCGTTTTCCAGCATGTAGCCGGACAGCCGCGTGTCCTTGCCGATCACCACCCGGTGCGCGGCTGAACCGTCCCGGCGGAAATAGCGCCCCGCCGCCGCGCCCAGCTTCAGGGCCAGCTCCGCCGTCATCGGCCAGCTGTTCGCCCGGCCGCGCACGCCATCGGTGCCGAAAAGCTTGCGGGTCATGCCCTGTCCTCCAGATGATCGGTGTTCAGCGCCTGCCACAGGCGCAGCGCCTGGCGGGTTTCGGCCACGTCATGAACGCGGATGACCTGCACCCCCTGCGCCACCCCTTGCAACGCCGTGGCGATGGAGCCCGGCGCACGGTCCTCGGGCCGGTCTGCCCCACCGATGGACCCGATGAAGCGCTTGCGCGAGGTGCCGAGCAGGATCGGGCAGCCGAGCCCGTGGAAAAGCGACAGGCCCCGCAGGAGCGTCAGGTTATGCGCCTGCGTCTTCCCGAAGCCGATGCCTGGGTCGAGCATGATGTGGGCGCGGCCGATCCCCAAAGCCTCGGCCCGCGCCAGCCGGGCAGCGAGCGCGTCGTAGACATCCAGCAGCACGTCGGCATAGCGCGGGTCGTCCTGCATCGTCGCAGGGACGCCCTGCGCATGCATCAGGATCACCGGCACGTTCGCCTGCGCCACCAGGGGGCCAAGCGTTGGGTCGAAGTCGAAGGCGGAAACGTCGTTGACGAGGGTGGCCCCTGCCTCCAAAGCCGCTTCCGCGACCGGGGCCTTGCGCGTGTCGATGGAAATGGGAGCGGTCTGGCCGCCCTCGCGCAGGGCGCGGATGACCGGGGCGGTGCGGGCGATCTCTTCCTCGACCGGGACCTCTGCCGCGCCGGGGCGGGTGCTTTCGCCGCCGATGTCGATGACCTCGGCCCCGAGCGCCATCGCACGGGCCTGCGCGACTGCGGCCTCGGCCGCGAAGAAATGGCCGCCGTCCGAGAAACTATCGGGCGTCACGTTCAGGATGCCCATCAGCCTGGGCCGGTCCAGCGCCAGCCCGGCGAAGGCGGCACGGGGGGCGGTCAGCCGATGCAACACCGGCGCGGGAAGCTCGGAGGCGGCGATGATCCGGCCCGCAGCGGCGCGGGACAGGACCTCGACCCGGTCGAACCAGCACCAGCCTCCGGCCAGCGTCAGCGCACCCGGGGGCCGGGCGGGATCGGTCATCGCGATCGGGCGGAAATACTCCATGGCCTTGGGAGTGGCCGATGCCAAACCGCTTGGCAAGGGGGAAGCCTCACGCCCGCCGCACCGGGACGCGGCTTCCCGCCGGGACTGCAACCTCGCCGTGAACAACCAGCGCCGTGGCCGACATTGTTTCCGCGAGCCACAGAGCGAGGCCCACCGGATCGCTGCCCTTCGGCCCGTCCACTGCATCCAGCACCAGTTTCGAGGGTGCCCAGACCACCGATTGCCCGCGCTTGATCGCCCAGTCGATCTCGGTCCGCGTCGCCACCACCACGCAGCGCGGGTCGCGGGCGGCAAGGGTCCAGGCGTTCTGCTCCATCGCGAGAAGATCGACCCGGCGTTGGGTCGGCTTGTGCCCCGTCACCGGACGCGGCAGGTCGGGCAGGCCCACGGTCAGGATCAGCGGCAGCCCTTCGGCCAGAAGCGCGTCGAGCCGGGTGGAGAGATCGGCGGCATGGATCGTCGCGTTGTCCAGGTAGACGACCAGCGGATGAACCGATTCCATCCCCTCGTCGCCTGCCTTCTGCACCGGATGTTCGGCGCGCGAACGGACGATCTCCACCCCCAAGGAATAGGGGCCGACATCCAGCTTCTCGATCCGGATGAAGATGCGCATGGCGGCGGGTTCGGCCAGGATGCGCTCGGCCACCCGTTCGGCCAGCGTCTCCAGCAGGTTCAGCCGTTCCGCCGCCAGTTCGGCCGCGATGGATTCGGTGATCCGGTCGTAGCTGAGGATGCGGTCGACGTCATCCTCCAGCGGCTCGGTCACGGGGCGGACCTCGACCACGACGTTGAAGCGCAGGCGCTGCTTGTGGCCGCGTTCCTTCTGGAAAGCGCCGATATCGGCCTCGACCACATGGTCGCGCAGGCTGATCCGGTCGCGCGGCGCCGCCCCAGCGGAAGCCTCTGCCCGGTCTTCGGGATGGGCGAAGGCCAATTCGATATCGGACATGATGGCCTCCCTGACGGCTTCGCCCCTCATAGCATGCGGGACAGGCGGGCCAAGAGAGAAGGCGCCAGGGAAATGCTGATAGGCGACATCAACCCTTGGGCTGGCGGTAGAAGAGATGCGAGCCGATCGAGGCGGTCCGGGCGAAACGCTTCGACCAGCTGGGCCGGACGCCCCTTGTGTGGAAATGCGTCGCCCCGTCGGTCAGCAGGCGCGGCGCGCCGTCCAGCATGGCCCGTGCGATGCGACCGGCAAGATCGGCGGCGTCCTTCTCGCGCATCTTGGTGGTGCCCCGGCAGACGTAGGAAAACTGGCATCCGCCGCCGCCGCGCTGCTTGACCACGCCGCAGACCGTGCGGGGGTAAAGCGGGCTGTCGACGCGGTTCAGGATCACCTCCGCCACCGCGACCTGGCCCTCCAGGCTTTCGCCGCGCGCCTCGAAATACAACGCTTCGGTCAGGCATTCCCACTGCGCGTCGCCCGTAGGCTCCGGGCGCGACATCAGCCAGTCCTCGGTGATGCCGTCGGTCAGGGCGATGGCGGGCAAGGGGCCGTTCAGATCGGGCACGGGCAGGCGCTTCAACTCGGGCGCATAGCTGGCGGGGGTCGGAGTCAGGCCGAACATGCCGTTCGCCCAGCTGGTATCTGCCGCAGCGGTAGTGGCTGCCAGCGCCATCGCCAGCGCGAGGGTCGCAAGGTCGCGTTTCATTCTGCTCTTCCGTCTTTGGTTTCCCGGCGGAAGTCTCCCCGCCTTGGCAAGCAGCGGCGAGGTAGGGGAACCGGCGGCAGGGGTCTACCGCTGTTGCAGAATTGTCACGAAAATGAGGTGGGTTTCGGCGAAATCTCGCCGAAAAATCGGGAAAATCTCTTAAGATTTTGTTGCAACTAACTGTTTCTAAATATCTTTCTTCCTGTCGTTGAGCGCGAGGTGCGCAGCCGCCAGCCGCGCCATCGGCACCCGGTAGGGCGAGCAGGAGACATAGTCGAACCCAGCGCGGCGGCAGAAGTCGATGGATTCCGGGTTGCCGCCATGCTCGCCGCAGATCGACAGGGTCAGGTCAGCCCTTGTCTTGCGGCCCCGGTCGGCGCCGATGTGCAGAAGCTCGCCCACCCCGTCGACGTCGAGGATATGGAACGGATCCTCGGGGAAGACGCCCTGCCGGACATAGGTGTTCATGAAGCGCCCGGCATCGTCGCGTGACAGGCCATAGGTCATCTGCGTCAGGTCGTTGGTGCCAAAAGACAGGAAGGCCGCATGCTGGGCGATCTCTCCGGCCCGGAGCGCGGCGCGGGGGGTTTCCACCATGACGCCCAGCTTGTAGTCGAAGCCCGCCCCCGCCTTGGTGCGGACCATGGCGGCCACCGCGTCGATCCGGGTCTTGACCAGTTCGACCTCGCGGCGGGCGGAGACGAGCGGGATCATGATCTCCGGCACCACGGGGGCGCCACGGCGGGCGGATTCCAGCGTCGCCTCGAAGATCGCCTGGGCCTGCATGTCGTAGATTTCCGGAAGGACCACCCCCAGACGCACCCCGCGCATGCCCAGCATCGGGTTGACCTCGGTCAGGGCCTCGGCGCGGCGGGTGACTTCGGACAGCGGCCGGTCCAAAGCCTCGGCCAGACCCCGCAGCCCCTCGCGGTCCTGCGGCAGGAATTCGTGCAGGGGCGGATCGAACAGGCGGATGCAGACCGGCAGGCCCTGCATGATCTCGAAAAGCTGCACGAAATCCGCCCGCTGCATCGGCAGAAGGCGGGCCAGCGCCGCCGCGCGGTCGCCGGGGCTGTCGGCGAAGATCATCTCGCGCATGACGACCAGACGGTCCTCGTCGAAGAACATGTGCTCGGTGCGGCAGAGGCCGATGCCCTGCGCCTCGAACTTCCGCGCGGTTTCGGCATCGGCAGGGGTGTCGGCATTGGCCCGGATGCCGATGTCGCGCACCTCGTCGGCCCAGGCCAGGAGACGGCGGAAGCTGTCGTCCAGCGCGGGCGGCAGCATCTCGGCCGCGCCAGCCAGCGCCTCGCCCTTGGAGCCGTCCAGTGTCACCATGTCGCCCTCGCGGAAGACGCGGCCATCCGCGGTGGTCAGCTTGCCGTCCCGCGCATCGAGCCGCAGCTCGGACGCGCCCACGACGCAAGGCAGCCCCAGCCCGCGCGCGATCACCGCCGCATGGGAGGTCACGCCGCCGCGCTCGGTCAGCACCGCCGCCGCCGAATGCATTCCCCGGATGTCTTCGGGCGCGGTTTCCCGGCGGACAAGGATGCAGGCCTCGCCCCGCGCCGCCGCCGCCTGTGCCGCGGTGGAGGAGAAGACCAGGATTCCCGTCGCCGCGCCGGGTGAGGCGGCGATCCCCCGGGCGATCACGTCGCGCGGCCCGCGCGGGTCGACCTGGTGGTGCAGAAGCTCGGACAGCGCGCGCGGTTCCACGCGCAGCACCGCCTCGTCGCGCGGGATGACGCCGTCCTCGGCCAGCGCGACTGCGATCCGCAAGCCCGCACGGGCCGAGCGTTGCACCTTCACCGCGTCCAGCACCGCCAGCCGGCCATCCTCGATGGTGAACTCGACCTGCATCTCCTCGCGCAGGCGGCTGCGGCAGGTGGCGCCGAACTCCACCAGTTTCTCGAATATCTCGGGCGCCGCATCCTCCAGCGACGGGCCTCGCGGGTCGCGGGTCAGATACAAGGCCTCGGTCGTCTTCAGCGCATCGCGGCCCTGGGACTGACCCAGATAGCGCCCGGTGATCTGCGGCTGGCCCGTGACCGGATCGACGAACTGGATCACGCCGGACCCGCTGATCCCCTGCCCGATCCCCTGCGCCATCTCCTGCACGACAAGCCCCAGCGCCGCCTCTTCCGGGGCACCCTTGGCCTGGCGGAGGAGCCGGGCCGAGGTTCCTTCCCAGGCGCGCGCCATGGACCGGAGCACTTCCGACAACTGCCGCGCGGGGTCCTGCGGGAAGGGTTCGTCGGTCTCGACCTCGTATTCGCGCAAGGCCTCGCGCAGCGCGCCCGGCCCCGGCTTCAGCCCGTCGAACACGTCGGGGTCCAGCCGCGCGACATGGATCGCATAGGCCTGAACGAAGCGGAGGTAGAGCGCATCCGCCGCCGCCTCGCCATGCGTCTCGGCCAGCCTTGCATGGCGCTTGGCGTTGAGCCCGATGTTCAGGATCGTCGCCGGGCCGCCCCAATCGGGGTTTTCCGGCGAGGGGCGGACGGAAATCAGCGGCCCGTCGCCGAAATGGTCAAGGATGCCCGCCGCGTCCACCCCATGCCCCGCCGCGATGGCGCGGACCGTGGTGGCGGAAAGAGCCACGGATTTCGGCACCGGCAGGTCAAGCCGCACCAGCCGCTGCAGGCATTTCGCCCGCCAGCCATGGCTTGCCGTCGCGATCTGCGCCGAAGGCGTGATCTGGACGAATTCCGCGATGGGGTCGTGTTTCTGCACTGCAGCACCTGATGTTCCGCTGCAGAATACGCCGAAAGACCCGTCGCGCAAGCGCGACATTGGGCGTCGGTGATGAATCTTTGGGCGCTATCAGCCCTCGATGCGGGTCAGATCGGCAACGCCGGAACAGATGCTGCGGATGCGGTGCAGAAGGTTCAGCCGGTTCCGCCGCACGATCTGGTTGTCGGAGTTCACCTGCACGGCGGTAAAGAAGGCGTCGATCGGCGCGCGGAGCGCGGCCATCGCGGCCATGGCGCGGGGGAAATCCTCCGCCGCCATCGCCGGCCCGATCTCGGCCTCGGCGGTGTCGAGCGCCGCGAAAAGGGCGCGTTCCTCGTCGGTCTCGGCGAACTTCGGGTCGGCGCCGAAGGAATATTCGACGCCATCCTTCGCCTCGGCCTGCGCCAGGATATTGGCGGCCCGCTTGTAGCCCTGGATCAGGTTCGCCCCGTCCTCGGTCTTCATCACCCCCGCCAGCGCCTCGGCGCGCTTGACCAGCAGCGTGAGGTCGTCGTTGCCCGGCATGGCGAGACAGGCGTCGATGATGTCGTGCCGGATGCCCTGGTCCTTGAGGTAGACCTTGAGGCGGTCGTGGAAGAAGGAGAGGAGGTCGGCGGGAGCATTGAGCATGACCAGAAGCTCGCTACTTGGAGTCGAGTCATCCCTAGGCATTTCTGCACTCATCTTTGCCGCCATAGCGGAACGGAAGTTCTCGATAGCAGGCTTAGCCGGGTCTAAGTCTTGGATTCTCAAGTGACGAGACATGCCAACGAGCAGCAGTTTCCAAAGAGAAAAGCCGCTCCCATTCCCCAGCACCAGCCGGATCACCCCCAGCGCCGCCCGCCGCAAGGCAAACGGGTCCTTCGACCCCGTCGGCTTCTCATCACTCGCCCAGAACCCGGTCAGCGTGTCAATCTTGTCGGCGAGCGCCACGGCGACCGAGACCGGCTCGGTCGGCACCCCGTCGCTCTCGCCCTTCGGCCGCCAGTGGTCCCGCGCCGCATCCGCCACCGCCGGTTTTTCCCCCGCCTCCATCGCGTAATACCGGCCCATCACGCCCTGCAATTCGGGGAACTCGCCGACCATCGCCGACCGCAGGTCCAGCTTCGCCAGCCGCGCGGCGCGTTCGGCGTCCTCGGCATCGGCCCCGACCAGGGGCGCGATCTCGCGGGCCAGCGCCGCGATCCGGTCGATCCGCTCCGCCTGGCTCCCGAGCTTGTTGTGGAAGGTCACGGATTTCAGCCCCTCGGCCCAGTCGTCCATGCCCGCCTTTGCCACCCGCAGGTCGTTCTCCCAGAAGAACTTCGCGTCCGACAGCCGCGCCGCGAGCACCTTCTGGTTGCCCTTCAGGATCACCTCGCCACCATCCGCCGCCTCGATGTTGGCGACCGTCACGAAGCCCTCGATCCGCCCGCTCTTTGGGTTCTGCACTGAGAAGAACTTCTGATGCTCCTTCATCGAGGTCTGCAGCACCTCCGGCGGCAGGCCGAGGAACTGCTCCGCGATCCGGCCCATCAGCGGCACCGGCCATTCCACCAGCCCCGCGACCTCGGTGAGGAGACCTGCGTCGGGAACCACCTCCATCCCCGCCGCGAAGGCCAGGTTCTGCGCCCCCTGCCAGATCGCCGCCTCGCGTTCGGCGGTGTCCAGCATCACCTTGGCCCGCTTCAGCTTCACCGCATAATCGTCGAAGCCGGTGACGGTGAAGCGCCCGTTGCCCATGAACCGATGCCCCTCGGTCACGTTGCCCGCGACGATCCCGTCCACCGAAAGCGGCACCACATGCGCGCCGCCCTCATCCGACAACAGGCAAAGGATCGACTGCAAGGGCCGCACCCAGCGCAAGCTGCCCGACCCCCAGCGCATCGACTTCGGCCAGGGGAAGGCGCGGATCGTGGCTTCTAGCACCTCGGCCACGATCTCAGCCGCCGCACGGCCGGGCTTTTCGATCACCGCATAGAAGGTCTCGCCCTTCTTCTCCGCCCGCCGCTCCAGCTGGTCCAGCGTCAGGCCGGTAGACCGCAGGAACCCCTCCACCGCCTGCGCGGGGGCGCTGGTCGACGGCCCCTTGCGTTCCTCGCGCACCGCGCGGCTCTCGCTGGTCAGCCCCTCCACCGACAGCACCAGCCGCCGTGGGGTGGAAAACGCCCCGGCAGAGGCATAGGTCAGCCCGGCCTCGACCAGCCCGTCCGTCACCAGCTTCCGCAGGTCCTCGCGCGCGCGGGCCTGCATCCGGGCCGGGATTTCCTCGGAGAAGAGTTCGATCAGAAGGTCGGGCATCGTGGGCTTCCTGAAGTCAGATCCAGTCGAGGTTGACGCGGGTCGGCGGGTAGGCTTCGGCAATGGCAGATCGCAGCGCGGCAAAGCGGGGGCGCAGGTCCTTGAACTTGCGCTCATGCGTCTCGGCGACGGTCAGCTGGACATGGTCGAAAAGCCGCTGGTCCAGCAGGGCCGTCAGAAGGTCCAGCTCGGCGCCCTCGATGTCCATCTTGACGAAGGCCACGCGCCCGTGATCGGCGACAAGGCCGCGCAGAAAGGCGGGGAAGTCGACCAGCGCGACGTCGATCCCGGCGCCTTCGGCGATGTTGTGGCCGCCTGTGACGACCGTGCTCTTCACCGAGGCGAGGTCGGGGTTCGCCTCCCAGTTCGCCGCACGCATCAGGCGGATGCTGCCCGCGACCGGGCCGACCGCAGCGGCATGGACCTGCACGTTGGGCGCCTCGGCGAAGCGTTCGGTCAGCTTGGCCACGTTGTAGGGATCCGGCTCGAAGGCATGGACTGTGGCACCGCTTGCCGCCAGCAGCGCCGTCACATCGCCTCGGTTCGCCCCGCAATCCACCGCCACATCGCCCGGCTGCAGCATCGAGGCGACGCCCTGCAAAAGCCCCTCGGCCCGCGCATGGCGCAGGTCGCGCTGGTGGCGGCGCTTGAGCTTCTTGAGGGGATCCTCGGCCTCGGCCACGGGGTCAGTCCTTGAATTCGGCGTTCAGCTGCTGCCAGGCATAGGCGCGGCCATCGGCAAAGACCGCGACTACCCGGTCGACGCCCGGATGGATGTCGGGCTCGGAGAGGAAAGCCAGCGCCTCGCCGGTCTCCAGCGCCTTGCCGATAGCGGCGGCGTCGAAACAGTCGAAGCCCGAGGGCGCGACCAGCGGCTCGGCGCCGGGGTAGTCCTTGTAGGTCTCGGTCAGCGTTGCCAGCGTCAGCGGCGTGGTGAAACAGGCGCGGAACTTGATGGGCGAGCTGTCGGCATCAATGCCCTGAATCCCCTCGGCGATGATCGCCTCGGGCTGGCCGCCCACCAGCGGCACCAGCCGGATTTCCGCGCCGGGCCGGAAGGCGACCGGCGTGTAATAGGCGCGCTCGGCGGTATACCACAGGAAGCCGCCGGCGATGGCCGCAACGATCACGATGGCCCCCACGATGGCTTTCCCTGCGTTGATCGGGCCCGCATTCACGCGTCCATCCCCGCCTCGGTCAGCCGGAAGGCATCGGCGCATTTCTTCGCCAAGGCCCGGACGCGGCCGATATAGGCCTGGCGTTCGGTGACGGAAATCACCCCCCGCGCGTCGAGGAGGTTGAAGAGATGGCTGGCCTTGATCGTCTGGTCATAGGCCGGATGCGCCATGATGATCCGCTTGCCGGACTTCGGGTCCTGCGGCTCGAAGGCGAGGAGACGCTCGCATTCGGCCTCGGCGTCCTGGAAATGTCGGAACAGCATTTCCGTGGTCGCCCCGTCGAAGTTGTGGCGGGAGTATTCCTCTTCCGTCTGGCGGAAGATGTCGCCATAGGTCAGCGGGATCGGGCTCTGCGGGTCGTTGAAGGCCATGTCCATCACATGGTCCACACCCATCACATACATCGCCAGCCGTTCCAGCCCATAGGTCAGCTCGCCCGAGACCGGCTTGCAGTCATGCCCGCCGACCTGCTGGAAATAGGTGAACTGGCTGACCTCCATCCCGTCGCACCAGACCTCCCACCCCAGGCCCCAGGCGCCGAGGGTGGGGCTTTCCCAGTCATCCTCGACGAAGCGGATGTCGTGCAGGCCAAGGTCGATGCCGATGGCGGCGAGCGAGCCGAGGTAGAGGTCCTGAAGGTTCGCCGGCGAGGGTTTGATGATCACCTGGTACTGGTAATAGTGCTGCAGCCGGTTCGGGTTCTCGCCATAGCGCCCGTCGGTCGGGCGGCGCGAGGGCTGGACATAGGCCGCGGCCCAAGGCTTCGACCCCAAGGACCGCAGCGTGGTGGCCGGGTGGAAGGTGCCCGCGCCCACTTCCATGTCATAGGGCTGCAGAACTGCGCAGCCCTGCGCCGCCCAGTAGTTCTGCAGCCGCAGGATGATTTCCTGAAAGCTTTTCGGCGTGGGGCTGGCGTCGGACATCGGTGGCCTCTGGCGGCGGCGGAACTCGCGCCTTCCCTATTCCCTGGGGGCCAGAGGGTCAATTCCGGAAAGAACCGGCGGAAACGTGACCGGTTTCGCCTTGCCGCCGCGCACGCACAGACTAATGTCGCGCGAACCGCTTCCGCCTTTCAGGACCTCTTCATGTTCAGACCCGTTGCCCTGCTTGCCCTGCTTCTCTCCGGCCTTTTCCTTTTGAACCCGCAGGCAGGCGCGGCCCAGGATGGCACCGCATGGGTGCAGGTCGAGGCGCTTCCCGATCTCGCCAGCGCACAGGACAGGGCGCAGGCCTATGCCTCGCTCTTCCCCGAAACCGCCGGGTTCCGGCTGCGGTCCGGCTGGTTCGGCATCGCCCTCGGCCCCTACCCCGCCGACGAGGCGGCGGTCCGCCTCAATGCCCTGAAGCGTGAGGGCCAGATTCCAGCGGACAGTTTCATCGCCTATTCCCGCGACTATGGTGACCAGTTCTGGCCCGAAGGCGGTGCCGCCGTCGCCCCCGAGGCGCCCGAGGCCGTGGCCACCGTCGAACCGGACCCCGTCATCGAACCCGAACCCACCGAAGCCCCGGACGAGACCAAAGCCGAGGCGCGCGACAGCGAGGCGATCCTGCTGCCCGAGGACCGCAAGGACCTGCAGACCGCGCTGCAATGGTTCGGCTTCTACACCGGCGGCATCGACGGCGCGTTCGGCCCCGGCACCCGCAACTCCATGGCGGCCTGGCAGGAAGCGCAGGCGCTGGAGCCGACCGGCATCCTGACCACCCGCCAGCGCCGCGCGCTGCTCGACGCCTGGAAGGGCGAGCGCGCCGCCTTCGGCTTCTCCGAGGTGGAAGAGCGCGAATCCGGCATCAGCGTCACCCTGCCGCTGGGCCTGGTCGAGTTCGACCATTACGAACCGCCCTTCGTCCACTACCGCGCCAAGACGCCAGACGCGCCCCGCATCCTGCTGATCTCGCAGCCCGGCGACCAGGCCGCGCTTTACGGGCTTTACGATGTGCTGCAGACACTGGAATCCGTGCCGCTGGAAGGCGCGCGCGACCGCGGCGACCGCAGCTTCCGCATCCGCGGCACCAGCGCCACCGCCGACACCACTGTCTTCGCCGCGCTGAAAGGCGACCGGATCAAGGGCTGGATGCTGATCTCCACCCCCGGAAACGAGGCGCGGGACGCCCGCATCCTGCAGGTGCTTGAGCAAAGCTTCAAGCCGGACGGGGACAGCGTGCTCGACCCCGGCATGGTCGCCATGGATGCAGGCACCAAGGCGGGGCTCCTCTCCGGCCTCGAAGTCAGGAAGCCGAAGTTCAGCCGCACCGGCTTTTTCGTCTCGCCCCAGGGCGCGGTGCTGACCACGGTCGAGGCGGTCGCGTCCTGTGGCCGCATCACCATCGACCGCGCGACCGATGCCAGCGTCAGCCTTTCCGACGCCGCCTCGGGCCTCGCGCTTCTTACCCCGAAATCCCCGCTTTCCCCACGTGCCGTGGCCGGTTTCGCCACCAGCCCCGCGCGGCCCGGCAGCGAAGTGACCGTGCCCGGCTATTCCTACGAAGACCGCCTGCCCGCGCCCACCCTGACCTTCGGCACGCTTGACGAGCTTGCCGGGCTGAACGGCGAGGCGGGGCTGAACCGGCTTTCCCTGCAATCCCTGCCCGGCGATGCCGGTGGCGCGGTGCTGGACACGTCGGGCTCGGTTCTGGGGATGCTGCTGCCGGCTGCGTCCGAAGGTGGCAAACAACTGCCCGCAGGCGTGGTCTTCGCGCTTCCGGCGGCCGAGATCGCCCGCCTTCTCACCCCCACCGGCGTCGCCCCGTTGCCCGCGACCAATACCAGCGCGCTCTCGCCCGCGGCGCTGGCCGACACCGCGATGGGAATGACCGCGCTGGTCTCCTGCTGGGAGTAATCAGGGATAAGCCCAAGAATTTTCTAGAAAATTCTTGGGCTTGCCGTGCCTGCCAAAGCCCCTATCGCCGCCAGAAGCTGGGCAGCACCAGCACCAGGATCGTGAGCAGGCCAAGGCGGCCAGCAACATGCAGAGCGACATGATCGCGATGGCGCCGGGCGGGAAGTCGACGAAGGTGCCGGTCCGCTCGACCAGCGGGCCGAAGCCGTAGCCGACATTGGCCAGCGCGGTCCAGACCGCGAAAAGCGCCGACATGGAATCGACGCCCAGAAGCGTCATCGCCACGCTCATCACCCCCAGGATCAGGATGTAGCCCGAGACGAAGAGGATCAGCGCGTTCAACACATCCTCGCCCACCGTCCGTCCGTCATAGCGGATCGGTTCGACGCTTGACGGGTTGCCGATCCGCCGCACCTCGCGCCGCACCACCGCCAGCACGAGCTGCACCCGGAACACCGTCAGCCCCGCCCCGGATGACCCCGAGCAGCCGCCGACGATCCCGATCACGAAGGCCACCACCAGCATGAAGCCGCCCCAGGTCGGGAAGGATCCGGTAAAGAACCCGCTCGACGACATGATCGAGGTCAGGTTGAACAGCGCCTCGCGGAAGACCGGCTCTACCGGGTCGCCGGTGGTCCAGACCCGCCAGGCGGTGACGGACAGGACCGCATAGGCCAGCCAGCGGACATAGGCGCGCGCCTGGCTGTCGCGCCACAAAGCCTGGGGCGCCCCGCTCATCATCTGCGCGTAGCGGATATAGGGCAGGCTGCCCAGGATCATGAACAGCGCGCCGAAATACTCGCCCGACCCCGCATACTTGTTGAACGAGTCATCCGAGGGCGAAAACCCTCCGGTGGCGATGGTGGAAAACCCGTTCACCACCGCATCCAGCGTCTCCATGCCGATGGCGGCATAGACCGCGATGCACAGGACCGTCAGGCCGACATAGACGCCGAGAAGCTGCATCGCGATATCGGCGGCGCGCGGCAGGGCCTTGCCGAAGGTGTCGAAACCCTCGGTGCGGAAGAACTGCATCCCCCCCACCCGCATCAGCGGCAGGAAGATCATCGCGATGAAGGCGATGCCAAGGCCCCCCAGCCAGTTGAGCATCCCCCGCCACAGGTTCATCCCCGCAGGCAGGTCGTCCAGCCCGTAGATGACGGTGGAGCCAGTGGTGGTGATCCCCGAGACCGCCTCGAAATAGGCGTTGTTGAGCGTGAGCCCCGGCTCGCCGATCCAGAACGGCAGGGCGGCGAAGAAGGGCACCAGGAACCAGATGCCCGCGGTCAGCAGATAGGCCTGCCGCGTATCCAGCGGCTTTCCCAGCGCATTGCCGGTCGACAGCGTCAGCCCGCCGCCGACCACACCGGTCAGCGCCGCCGAGGCGAAAAAGTCATAGCCGTTCTCCAGCCCCGCGCGCCAGTCGATGATGGCCGGGGCCAGCATCAGGATCGCCAGCACGATCAGGATGCGGCCGATGACATAGGCGACGGGGCGGAAGTCAACCATGGTCGGGCATGGCTACGCGGCCCCGCGTCCGCCGTCAATCCGGGCCGTCAGCGCCCCGTCACCGGCCGTGGATCAGCGTCTGGAAGAGATGCGGGTCGAGGCTCGTCCCGGCAAAGGTCTCGCCCTCGGTCAGAAGGCTGATCGCATCATGGCTGTGCAGGCTTTCCTGATGGCTTGCGACCACCCGGAAATCGCCGATCCGCGCGTCGGACCGCAAAGCCTCGCAGAAGAGCCGCGCCGCATCCTCGACGAAGATCGGGTTCGCGGCGTTCAGTTCCGCAAAGGCCTGCTCGTCCTCGCGCTTCACCATGACCTGCGTCTCGGTGACGACCGCGCCACGGGCCAGTTCGATCAGGTCCTCGAAGGCCATCTCGCCCGCCAGCACCACCGACAGCCGCGCGACCGAGCGCTGCGAATGCGGCGTCGCCAGTTGCCCCCGCGTGGCGCGGGCATGCTCCGACAGTTCCAGGCTGCAGGGGCAGGTCGAGGAATAGACGTAATCCAGATGCACGATCCGCGTGCGGACCCCGGCCTGTTCCACCAGTTCCAGCGCGATATCGTAGTACTGCCAGCCTGCCAGGCCCGAGCGCAGCGATTGAAGCTGCATCGGGAACGACAGCCGCATCTGGATGCGCGCGTCGAAGGAACCGAGGTCGGCCTTGTAATCGTCCAGCGCCGCCTCGATCACCCCGAAGGAGAATTCCTTCTCGGCATGGGCATAGAAGGACCGCATGATGCGGCTCATGTTGATGCCCTTCTTCTCGGCCTCCAGGCTGACCGTGCCGGTCACGCTGGTTTCCAAGACCAGCGCCGCACCCTCGCGGGTGGCATAGCGGATCGGCAGGCGGAAGTTGGAAATCCCGACATGCTGGATGCGCGACTTCGCGCCCCGGATCAGGCTGGACGGCCCGTTCTGAAGGTCGGGCATCGACGCGCGATAGGCCTCATCGGCGCGGAACGTATTGGGGTAGACGCGCGAAAGCGCTGGATAGCCCTGCCCCGGCACCAGCCAGCCCACCGCCGAATCCAGCCGCGAGATGTCCTCGTCCGAGGATTTGCCCGCCCATTGCCGCAGCACGGCCAGCGCCGCCTCTGCCTCTTCCCGCGTGGGAAGCCGGTCGATCTCGGGGGTATGGATGTTCATCGGGCTGGTCCTTTCGGTTCAGGCGGGCCATGGCCGCGCCGTCAATTTCCGGAATCTTCTACGTGAGGGGCCCGCCGCCGGATCACCCTGGTCCGGGGCAGGTCTCCATCACATAGGCATTCCGCCGCCCAAAGCAAGCGGCGATTGCGACGGTCACGCGACCGAAAGCGCCCGCGTCAGGTCGGCGATCAGGTCGTCCGCATCCTCCAGCCCCAGCGACAGCCGGATCAGGCCGGGGGTGATTCCCAGGATGTCCTTCTGATCCTGCGGCAGCCGCTGATGGGTCGTCGTCGCCGGATGGGTGGCGATGGTCTTGGCGTCGCCGAGGTTGTTCGAGATTTTCACGATCTCCAGCGCATTCATGAAACGGAAAGCCGCCTCCTTGCCGCCCGCCACCTCGAACGTGACCAGAGTGCCGCCCGACCCCATCTGCGCCATGGCCAGCGCGTGCTGCGGGTGGCTGGCGAGCCCCGGATAGATCACTTTCGACACGTTGGGGGTTCCGGACAGGGCTTTCGCCACTGTCAGCGCCGCATCCGCCATGGCCCGGCAGCGCAGGTCCAGCGTCGCCATGCCGTTCAGGTGCATCCAGGCGGTGAACGGGCTCATGCTGCCGCCGGTGTGCTTCATATAGGGTTCTAGCACCTTGCGCACGAATTCCTTCGTGCCGCAGACCACGCCCCCCAGCGCCCTGCCCTGGCCGTCGACATGCTTGGTGGTCGAATAGACCACCACATCCGCCCCTTGCTCCACCGCGCGGCTGAAGATCGGGGTGGCGAAAACGTTGTCGCAGATCACCAGCGCCCCCGCCGCATGGGCGATCTCGCTGACGCCGCGGATGTCCACCAGCTCCAGTGTCGGGTTCGACATGGATTCGAAGAACACCGCCTTTGTCCCCGGTGTGACGGCCTTGCGCCACTGGTCGAGGTCCGCGCCATCCACGAACGTCACCTTCACGCCGAAGCGCTGCAGCACCTCCTCCAGCACATAAAGACAGGACCCGAACAGCGCGCGGGAGGACACCACGTGGTCCCCCACCCTGAGGCACGACATCAGCGCGCCCGAGACCGCCGCCATCCCGCTGGCGGTGGCAAAAGCGTCCTCCGTCCCCTCCAGCGCGGCGATGCGCTCCTCGAACATCCGCGTCGTCGGGTTGCCGTAGCGGGCATAGATGAACTCGTCCTCGCCCGCCTTGACGAAACGCGCTTCCGCCGCCTCGGCGGTCGGATAGACGAAGCCCTGCGTCAGGAAGATCGCCTCGGCCATCTCGCCATACTGGCTGCGGCGGGTGCCTTCGTGCACCAGTTGCGTGCGGGTCTTCCAGTCCTTCGACGACATCGCGGGCCTCCCGGCCAATAAAAAACCCCGGCCCAAATCAGAGGTGCCGGGGCTGATGCCCTTCACCTCTTTAGCGGCTTGTTTAACGTGGCCCGCAATCCGGTAACAAATCGCCACGAAGGCCTGAATACGCCCGGTGCGGGGGACGGTCAACCCGCCATCGGCCCGCCTGTCACGCATCCGTCACCCGCCTGTCACGGCAGCGTTGCCGCGCCGCAGCATCCTCGCGGCAACAGGCAGCAGACCCCGAGCCGGCCATGACCGACGACCCCCGCCCGATCCGAGCCGATGTCGGCCCCGACGGCCTGCGGTTCGACCGCGACCGGCTGGCAAGGAAGCTCGATCTCCTTCCTCCCGACGCGCCCGTCGTGGTGATGATCCACGGCTGGCGCTACGCCCCGGGCTTCGCCCGCGATTGCCCGCACGGCTCGATCCTCTCGCTGGACCCGGCACCGCAAGACCGCCGTGCCGTCAGCTGGCCGCGTCACCTGGGACTCGACGGCAGGACCGGCCTTGGCATCGCCCTGGGCTGGAATGCGAAATGCGACCCGTGGCGCGCGCACCGTCGCGCCCTCGCCTGCGGTCCCGCCCTGGCCGAGATCGCCGAGACCGTCCACCGGCAAAGCGGCCGTCCCTGCCAGGTCTTCGCGCATTCCATGGGCGTGCGCGTCGCCCTGGCCGCCCTCCCGTACCTTCCCGCCGGGCGGATCAGCCGGATGATCCTGCTCGCGGCCGCCGAGACCCGGGGCCGGGCGCTGGCGGCGCTCGACACGCCCGCGGGCCGGACCGCCGAGTTCGTCAACGTCACCACGCGCGAGAACGATCTCTTCGACGCCGGTTTCGAATGGGGCATCCATCTGGGCCTGCGCACCTCGATCGGCCAGGGCCTGGGGCGGACCCGGGCCAACTGGCACGATCTGTGGATCGACCAGCCGCAAAGCCTGCGGTCGCTTGCCGCGCTCGGCCATCCGCTGCCCGACCTGCCACGCCGGATCTGCCATTGGTCGCCCTATCTGCGCCCCGGCACCATCGCGCTCTACCGGGCGCTCATTGACGGGCGGCTTTCGGCCCTGAACCTGCCGCGCCCCACGCCGTCGCGGCGCTGGTCCCGGCTGATCCTCGGCACCTGGGGCTTTCCTGTCGCACCCGGCCTGCCGCCCGATCTCGGCCCCATGGGCCGCACTTGATTTTTCCGGTCAGGTCATCGACGCTTCCCGCGATTGCCCGACCTTGCCGCAGGCCCCCATGCGCCCCTTTCTCTTCGTCCTAGCCGCCCTGATTCCCGCCGCCGCAGAGGCCCAGACCTGCGATGACCGCGGTCAGGATTATGCGGCCCGGATCGCGCTTTGTAATCAGGCCTTCGAGGCCGCCGAAACATCCGAGGCCGCCGCCCAGGCCCTGTCGCTCAAGGGCGAGGCGCAGCGGATGCTGGGCCAGTTCGACGAGGCCGCGGCCACCCTGCAACAGGCGCTTGGCTACACCCCGGAAAACGCCTGGGTCTGGGTCGAGCTCGGCAATGTCCGCTACGACCAGGGCGACAATGCCGGGGCTCTGGCGCATTACTCCGCCGCGCTGGCGGTCGACGACTACGTCGACGCCTGGGCCAACCGGGCCGAAAGCTGGTGGCAGTTCAACGCCGGCCAGCGCTGCTCCGACGACGCTGACAATGCGCTGCGCATCGACCCGCAATATGCCTATGCCAACGAGATCAAGGGCCGCTGCCTGATCGACCTTGGCCGGGCGGAAGAGGCGCTGTCCTATTTCGACACCGCGATCTCGCTGATCCCCGGCTACCAGAACGCCTATCGCAACAAGCTGGCCGCGCTGGCCGCCCTTGGGCGCTACCAAGACCTGGTCGCCGTCGCCGACGAGGCGCTCAAACCCGGCACCATCCCCGATTCCAACCCTGCGATCGAGGAGGATATCCTCGCCCGCCGTCTTCTGGCACTTGGCGAATATGCGCCCCCCGCGACGGTGGCCGCCGAGGCCGAGGCGCTTCTCAAGCGCTATCCGCAGAACCTCGCCGCGGTCAACATGCAGGGCGCGGCCCTTCTGGCCGATGGCAAGCCGGAAGAGGCCGACCGCGTGACCCAGATCCTGCGCCAGAATCCGAACGGCGCGCGGATGGACGCCACCTACCACGACACCCTCGCGCGGATCGACGCCGCCCTGGGCCGGATGGAGGACGCCTACACCAACTTCGAGACCGCCCTGAACCTCGACCCCGCGCTGTCGAAGACCTATGCCCGCAAGCTGTCGGAGCTGGGCTTCCTGCCCCTGTCGAACGCCCCCTCCGGGGTGCTGACCGCGCTCCGGCGCTGCATCGACGTGAAGAAGGCCGCCTGCGTCATCACGAAATGACAAGGGCGCCCTTGCGGGCGCCCGGAACGGTCAGGTTCACAGCCTCAGGCCGGGTTCGTCAGGCTTCGTGGCCAGCATCCAGGTTGATCACCGTCAGCACCATGGCGCGCAGCACCGTGTGGCCGATGATCGGCAGCACCGCCCAGAACAGCAGCCAGTGCGAAGGCTCCATCACGCGGATCATGGTTTCGTTCAGGAGGAGGAAGCCCGCGTTGTAGACCACCATCATCTTGGTCAGGTTCGGCAGGTGCTCGGCCATCTCGGCATCCGGCCAGAAGCTTGCGGCGGTCGAGACGCGTTTGTTCAGCACATCCTGCAGGAAGACGCCCGCGATCACCACATAGAACGCGCTCTGCATCCGCTGGCACCACAGCGGATCGTCGACCAGCGCCACGACCAAGAGCGGTATGCCCGCGAAGAGCAGGGCAAAGACCACCGCCTGCGCCACCGAATAGCGGGTCAGCATCCGCCGCACCATGCCCTCGAAGCCCATCCCGACCCGCACCGCCAGCGCCAGCAGGAAAGCCGTCGCGAAAGCCTGGCCGTGCTGATCGGGGCCCAGAAGCACCGACAGCACCGGATAACCGATCAGAAGCACCGCGCCCGGCAGGTATAGCGCCCGCGACAGCGGCGGCAGATCCTGGAACAGGCTGAGGAAGAGGCGGAGAAGATCGGATGGGCTGCGGTACATCGGTGAACCCCCTTGAAGCTCACCCTGAGGTTTAGCCACGCATCAAGGCAGAGCTGGGGCAGAACCCGGACCGGGAGGGGGCATTCCTGTGCAGCCTGTCAGGATTCGTCCTTCGGCTCTTCCAGGAAGTAGCGTTGCAGCGCCATGAAGTTGGCCATCAGGAACAGAAACAATGCCCCAGGCATCGCGAAGGTTTCAAGCTTGACCCAAAGCTCGGTCGACTGGGTGCGCCAGATCACCTCGTTCGCCACCGCCAGCGCGGCGAACATCAGCATCAAGCGCCGGGTCAGGATCATCCAACCCTCTGCTTTCATGGGCAAAGCATCGGCCATCACCCATTGCAGAAGGCTGCGCCCTCGCAAAAGCCCCGCCCCCAGGATCACCGCGAAAGTGCCGTAGACGATGGTGGTCTTCATCTTGAAGAACCGCTCGTCGTTAAACCAGGCGGTCAGACCGCCGAAGAAGATCACGATGACCGCGATGAAGATCTGCATCCGGCTGATCGTTCCTGTCAACAACCACAGGATGAGCGTTGCAACCAGAAGCAACGGAACCAGGATCAGTGCCGCCACAATGAAGCCAGAATACTCGGTCGCCCCCAGGGTGAAGGACTCGTCCTTGATCCGCATGTAGATCAGGAAGAAGACCAGGGTCGGCCCCAGCTCCAGCACCTGCTTGAGAATCGGGTTGATCTTCCGCCCCGCCATCGCCTACCCCGCCCGTTCCATGATCATCCTGCCCGCCGCAGGCGGCGCCATCAGCCCCGCCCGCACGGACGCCGCCTTCTCGCCCGGAACCGGCCGGCGGATCAAGGCGGCAAATACGGTCGAGCCCTCGCGCGGGACCGCCATGGGTGCAAAGCCTCCGCTCACGGGGTCAGACCCGGCGTCCAACTTGCCCCGATCCCTGACCCGGCGAAGACCCGCGCCAGGGCAGCAGGTCCCATCGGGTCCTCCGCCAGCGCCAGAAGCCCCAGCCGTGCCGCGCCGATCCCGTCCTCCGAGGCGAAGTCCAGCACCAGCCGGCCCCGCCCCTGCGGCAGTGCCGCGACGAACCGCTCCAGCGCCTCCGCCGTATCCTGCGGCAGGCTGTCCCCCGGCATCGCGTCGATCAGCCCCGACAGCAGGTCCCGCGCGGCCAGCACTGCCCTGGTGCCCTCTGCCTCCGGCTCAAGTTGCGCGCCCATCGCCTCCATGACCGGACGCAGGGTCCGTCCGTCGTTCTTCCACTCCAGATGCAGCCCCGTCACCCGCCCGGTCAGCAGCGAGGCCGCCGACACCCCGGCCCCCGCGATCTCGGCCGACAGGGCCAGCTCCGCTCCGCCAGACAGCAGCAGATGGCCGTCCTGCACCAGCAACCGGTCTGCCGCATCCTCCCTGCGGATCGACACCTGCATATCCGACGTCTGCAGACGCAGGAAATCCCGCAGCCAGGGCGCCGTCTTCCGGTCGTTCAGCGATGGCGCGACCCGCAGCCCCTTTCCCTCGACCTCCAGCGCCATCAGGCTGCCTTCCGCCATCTCGCCCCTGATCCGCAGCGTCTGAAGCGTGATCCGGGGCGCGCTTTCCCCTTCCAGCCGCACGCCATCCACGACGCACCAGCCCTCGGCCACCGGCGCAGGCGCGGTGCTCAGACGCAGGCCGAACGTGTCTTGCACCGCCCTGGCCAGCGCATCGCATCCCGCAGGCTCCGCCCCGACCGGACCGGCCAGCAGCGCCAGGAGAGCCACGAGTCTAAGGCACATCGGCATGGGTCCATCCGACATCGACCGTCACGCCCTGAAAAAGCGGCGCCGCCTCGGCCAGCGTCTCGGGCATTCCCGTCACCGCATAGCCCCCGAACCGCACGGGCCCAAGGCCCGGCTTTGCCCGCAGCGACACCGACAGATCGCCCGACGGATTCGGCAGTTCCGCCACCAGCGCCCGCAGCGCGTCCTTGCTGGCGTCCGAAACGCTCGTCGCCGGCAGGTCGCCCACCATCGCCGCCAGATCCGCCCGGATCGCCGCGGCGGCAGCCTCCATATCGCCCTCGGATGGCAGGACCACCGGCCCCAACGTCATCAGCACATACCATTCAAAAAGCCCGTGCGTGGTGATCCGCAGATCCGCATCGGTCAGTGCGAAACCCGCCAGCGACATCTGCATCGCGCCGGTCGAGGACAGGTCCACCCCCGTCACAACAGCCGAGGCTTCCACCGCATTCTCGCCGGGAAAGTCGATGCTCAATCCCTTCAGCCGCAGCACCTTCGCCCCCGCATCCCAGGCCAGCGCAACCTCTGCGTCGATCCGGTTCGGCCGGGCCTGCGCCGCGAACAGCCAGTCCATCTGCGCATTTCCGGTCTGGACCACCAGCCGCAACCCCTCGACCGCGACCTCCAGCCCCTCCGGCATCGAAGACCCGTCCGCGATCCAGCCCAGCGCCGCGCCGCGGAACCGCAGCCGGTCCATGTGCCAGTCCGGCACATACGGGCGCTCGACATCCACCACCGGCACCTCGACGACACACCAGTCGCCCTCCTGCGCCACGCCCGTCGCCGTCAGCGTGCCGAAACCGCCCAGCCCCTCCGACAGCTTTGCCCAGACCGCATCGCACAAGCCCGGTCCCGCCTCCACCGGCCCCGCCAGCAGCAACGCCAGAGCGCCTGTGCGGATCACTCCCCGGCCCCGACCAGCGCGCGGGCGAATTCCTCCGGATCGAAGGGCGCAAGGTCGTCGATCTGCTCGCCCACGCCGATGGCATGGATCGGCAAGCCAAACTTGTCGGCCAGCGCGACCAGCACGCCCCCCTTCGCGGTGCCGTCCAGCTTGGTCATGACCAGCCCCGAGACATCGGCGATCTTGCGGAAGATATCCACCTGCGTCACCGCGTTCTGCCCGGTGGTCGCGTCCAGCACCAGCAAAGTATTGTGCGGCGCCGTCGGATCGACCTTGCGGATCACCCGCACGATCTTCGCCAGTTCTTCCATCAGGTCCTGCCGGTTCTGCAACCGCCCCGCCGTGTCGATCATCAGAAGATCCGCCCCTTCGGCCCGCGCCTTGGTCAGCGCATCGAAGGCCAGGCTCGCGGGGTCCGACCCCTCGGGCGCGGTCAGCACCGGCACCCCCGCGCGCTTGCCCCAGATCTGCAACTGCTCGACCGCCGCCGCCCGGAAGGTGTCGCCCGCCGCGATCACCACCTGCTTGCCCGCCGCCTTGAACTGGCTGGCCAGCTTGCCGATGGTCGTCGTCTTGCCCGACCCGTTCACCCCCACCACCAGCACCACCTGCGGCTTCTGGGGATACAAGGGCATCGGCCGCGCCACCGGCTCCATGATCCGCGTGACCTCCGCCGCCAGCGCCTGCCGCAATTCGGCCGTGGAGACCTTTCGCCCGAACCGTCCCTCGGCGATGTTCGCCGTCACCCGCACTGCCGTGTCCACGCCCATGTCGGCCTGGATCAGCAGTTCCTCCAGGCTTTCCAGCATGGCGTCGTCCAGCACCCGCCGGGGCTCCTCGCTCCGGCCCATCAGCCGCCCGAAAAGCCCCGGCTTCTCCGCCGCGGGCTTCGGCTCGACAGGTTTCGGCGCGGCAGGCTCCCGCAGAGCGGGCTCCGGCACCTTTGCGACGGGCTCGGGGGCGGCCTCGGCCAGCGGCGCGACCGCCTCCGCGGGGCTCTCGGGCTCGGGCAGCGCGGCCTCCGCCCCCTCGGCCACCAGCGCCTCCAGCCCCTCGCCGATCTTGTCCGACGACCGGAACATCCGGTCCTTGAGCTTCTTGAAGAACGACATGGGCGGCACCCTAGGCTGGTTTCCCTTCACCTAGTCGCTTTGTCCCTGCATGGAAAGGCCATCAGCCCGTAGCCGCACCCCAGAACGCCAGCGCCCCCCAGCCGATCAGCGCCTGCCCGGCCCAATAGGCGGGCCACAGCGCCAGCGCCAGCCCGCGCCGCACGACCGGATCGCGGACGACGAAGATCTGCACCGCCAGCATCAGGTCCGACAGGATGAAGAGCGCCGCCCCCGACCGCAGCACCCCCTGCCCCTGAACCGCGGGCAACAGCACCGCCGCCACCCCCATCAGCCCGATCAGCGCCACATAGCCCCGCACCGGCCCGCGCAGGGCCCCCGTGCGCGGGGCGAGCCAGACCTCGGTCGACACGAGAAGCCCCACCAGACCCGCCAGCGCCAGCGCCTCGCCGGGGGAAACCCCGTCGAACCCCCGCTCGCCCGACCGCAACAGGAACCCGCCCGCATAGGCCAGATGACCCAGCCCGAAGGCCCCGACCCCCGCCAGGAAGGCCCGCTCCCCCTTCAGCGCCAGGCACAGATCGCCCAGCGCCCCCAGCGCAAGGCCCAGCGGCACCAGCCAGAACCAGCCCCCGCCGCCCTGCCCCGCCAGTGCCAGCGCGAGGAGTCCGGTTGAACCCGTCTTGACCGCCGCCGCCACCGGCCCCTTCTCCTCCCGCGCCGCGAACCGCAGCCCGTAGAGCACCGCCACCACCAGCGCCAGGCCCGCCAGCACGCCGCTTCCCCATGCCATCCCGCCCATCTCCCCGATGCCCCCGTCAAGCCGAGCGTGCCTCCGGCCCCGCCTGCCGACAAGCCCTCGTCCCGATTTCGCGAGTTCTCCTTCTGCCTTCATCCCCCTCCCATGGGAATGTCTGCTCCCCCTCGCGACGAAACGCCCTGTGTGGCGAAGAGCCCCACCTGCATCCCCAAAAGACCAACGCCCCGCGCCCGCTCACCGCCACCCCGACCCCTTCGCGACGAGAAGACGCAGTCGCACGAGGAGCCGCCCCGCGACACAAAACTCGGTTGCACCCCGCGCGATTTCCCCGAAAGCTGCCCGCACGCCCTTCAACCGGACCGCCTGCCCTGACCCGCCGCCCCCTCCCCCTCGCCGCCTTCGCCGCGGCCTCGCTTTTGCCGCTGGCCCTCCTCGCCCTCGGCCTCGCCCTCGGCGGCCCCTGGCTCTGGGCCGCCTTCCTCTACATGTCGCTCCTGACCCTCCTCCTCGACCAGCTCATCCCTCTCGTCCCCGGCCAGTCCGACGGCAGCGAGTTTCCCGTTGCCGACCTCCTGCTCCTCACCATCGGCCTCGGCGCCCTCGCGCTCCTCCCCGCTGCCACCTGGGCCATCGCCGGGCCTTCCGGCCTTTCCCCCGGCCAGCGCCTCCTCGCCTTTCTCGCCACCGGCTTCTGGCTCGGCCAGGTCGTCCATCCCGCCGCGCATGAGCTGATCCACCGCCCGAACCGCAACCTCTTCCGCCTGGGCGCCACGGTCTACGCGGCCCTCCTCTTCGGCCAGCACACCAGCGCGCATCGCCTCGTTCACCACCGCGCCGTCGCCACGCCAGAGGACCCGAACACCGCCCGCAGCGGAGAAAGCTTCTACCGCTTCGCCCGCCGCGCCTGGGCCGGCAGCTTCCGGCAGGGCGCCCGCGCCGAAACCGCCCTCCGCGCGGGCCGGTCCGGCCTGCATCCTTACATCTTCTACCTCGCCGTCAGCGCCGCCGCCCTGACCCTCGCCACCTTCATCGCGGGCCTTCCCGGCCTCCTCGCCTGGACCGGCCTCGCGCTTCACGCCCAAAGCCAGATCCTCCTTTCCGACTATGTCCAGCACTACGGCCTGACCCGCGCCCGCTTGCCCGACGGCAGATACGAGCCCGTCGGCCCCCGCCACAGCTGGAACACCGCGCACTGGTTCACCTCGGCGATGATGCTGAACGCCCCCCGCCATTCCGACCACCACCTGCATCCCTCGCGCCCCTTCCCCGCGCTCCGCCTGCCGGACGAGGCGCCCCGCCTGCCCTGGCCGCTCCCCTTCGCCTGCGCCATGGCGCTTGCCCCCCGGCTCTGGCGCCGGGCCATGGCGCCGCATCTCGCGCGCTGGCGGGAATCCGGACCTGCGGACACGGCGGCTTGACTGGCCAATCCCGCGCCGCTCTGGCACTCTCGCCCCAATTCCAACGGAGCTCCCGATGCGTACCCTGCTTCTCGCCCTGGTCCTTGCCGCCACGCCGGCGCTTGCCGAAACCCCGCTCGATGCCGAGGGTTTCGATAAGGCCACCAGGGGCGCGACCCTCACCTACGACTATGGCAACGGCCTCTTCGGCACCGAGGAATATCTCGACGGCCGCCGCGTCCGCTGGGCTTTCGAGGGCGATCTCTGCATCTATGGCGTCTGGTACCAGAAGGGCGACCAGATCTGCTTCGAC
Source organism: Tabrizicola sp. (assembly GCF_036781545.1). Lineage (GTDB taxonomy): Bacteria > Pseudomonadota > Alphaproteobacteria > Rhodobacterales > Rhodobacteraceae > Tabrizicola. The sequence goes on along the minus strand of NZ_DAIQAT010000005.1, from coordinate 19,801 downwards.
TACGAAAACGACAACACCCCCGCCTGCTGGCTGTATTTCCTGGAAGACGGCAAGATCCGCGGCCGCTACATGGGCGAGGGCGGCGGCTGGGAAATCCTCGAATCCTCCCGCGATGGCGGCCCCCTGCCCTGTGCCGGGCCCGACGTGGGCGTCTGATCCCTTGCGCGCGGCCCTTTCCCTTGGCCTGATGGTGACCGGCCCCGCGCTGGCCGAACCGCCGATGACGGCGGCGGAATTCGCTGCCCATGTCGGCACCGATACGATCACTTACGGTTACGCCACCGGCATCGTCGGTATCGCCGACTACGGCCCCGACCAGACGCTTGTCTGGCGCTATGAAGGCGGTGCCTGCATGAAGGGTCGCTATCATCAGTCGGGCGACGCCCTCTGCTTCAGCTTCGAGGCTCAAGAACTCTCGCCCTGCTGGCATTTCGGGCTGCAATCCGGCCGCCTCTACGGCGTGACCATAAACCTCCCCGTCCGTGACCGTATCTTCGAGATCGGCCGCTCCGACCGCCCGCTCGACTGCTCCGACAACGAGACGGGCGTGTGACCCATGCGGACCGTGGCGATCATCACCCTCCTCCTCGCCGCCCCGGCGCTGGCCCAGACCCCGATGACGGGCGCAGAGTTCGACGCCTACGTCACCGGCAAGACCATGGGCTACTTCGCCGACGGCCAGGCCTTCGGACGCGAGGTCTACCTGCCCGGCCGCAAGGTCCGCTGGGCCTATACGGCCGACGAATGCAAGCTCGGCCACTGGTTCGCCGAAGGCGGGAACATCTGCTTCCTCTACGACGGCGACCCCGAGCCGAAATGCTGGACCATCTGGCCCGATGGCGAGGGGCTCGCCGCCAGCTACATGACCGATGCCCCCGGCGTCGCCCCCCGCACCGTGCGCGAGACGACCGAACCCCTGTCCTGTGCCGGCCCCGATGTGGGAGTGTGACCTGATGCGCCCGATCCTTGCCTTCCTGCTTTGCGTCAGCTCCGCCTTCGCCGAGACCCCGATCTCGGCCCAGGATTTCGAGGCCCATGTCACCGGCAAGACCCTGACCTACCGGCAATTCGACAGCCTCTTCGGGATCGAGGAATACCTTCCCGGCCGCAAGGTCCGCTGGAGCACGGCGCCGAACCAGTGCCTCTATGGCAGCTGGTATCCGCAAGGCGACGACATCTGCTTCGTCTACGAATACGACCCCACCCCCGCCTGCTGGACCTTCTGGCTAAAGGACGGTGCCTTGGTCGCCCTCTCCGTGGACGGCCTGCCCGGCGAGGAACTGCATGAGGTCGACGCCGGAACCCAGGGCCTGCCCTGTCCCGGCCCGGACGTGGGGGCCTGATGCTGCGCAGCCTCCTCTGCCTCGCCTGCCTCGTCCCGGCGGCCCATGCGGAAACCCCGATGACCGCCGCCGAATTCGAGGCCTGGTCCACCGGCAGGACGCTCGACTACGCCGCCGACGGCGCGCGCTGGGGCAGCGAGATGCATCTGGCGAACCGCGCCACAATCGACGCCGACGAGGGCGGGGTCTGCCGGTCGGGCCACTGGTATCCGCAGGGCGACGACATCTGCTTCGTCTACGAATTCAACCCCGGCCCCTATTGCTGGCGCTTCCTGAAGGAGGGCGATCAGGTGATCGCCGAATTCGTGGGCGAGGCCTTCGCCGAGCATATCACCGTCACCCTCTCCGACGCGCCGATCCCCTGCACCCCGGAAGTGGGGGTCTGACATGCGCGCCCTCCTCGCCCTCCTGCTCTCCGCCACCCCCGTCCTTGCCGAACCCGTCCTCACCGCCGACGAATTCGACACCCTCACCCGGGGCCGCATCATGACCTGGTCCGAATTCGGCGCGGTCTACGGGGTGGAGCAGTACCTGCCGGGCCGCAAGGTGCGCTGGACGGTCCTCGGCGACGATTGCAAGACCGGCCACTGGTATCAGGACGGCGCCGCGATCTGCTTCCAGTACGAAGACGACATCGACCCCGACTGCTGGGAGATCACCCGCTCGGGCGCCGATCTCCTCGCCCGCTATACCACCGACCCGCCGGGCACCGAGCCGGTGATCGTGGCCGAGACGACCGAACCCCTCGCGTGTTTCGGGCCAGAGGTCGGCGTCTGATGCGCAGGCTGGCCCTTCTCCTGACGTTTCTCCCCGGCCTCGCTTTCGCCGAAAGCACCGCCCCTCAACCTGCCGATCCCCCGATGACCGCCGAAGCCTTCGAGCGCTTCGTTCAGGGCCGCACCATGGACACTCACAACCAGACCGGGCGCTACGGGGTGGAAACCTTCCTCCCCGGCCGCCGCGCGATCTGGCGCGATGCCGAGCAATGCCTGGAAGGCAGCTGGCGTCCGCAGGGCGACCTGATCTGCTTCGACTACCGGGGCATCGACACCCCCTTCTGCTGGACCTACCACGACCACGGCGGCTGGCTGATGGCCTGGCTCGACGGCGACCTCTCGGGCGAGGCGATCATGCTGTATCCGGCGCAGGAGGTCGTGACCTGCGAGGGGTATTTCGGCGTCTGACGCGCAGTCGGGGCCGGCTGGTCACCCCATGCCCATGTGATTGTTCTCCTCGCAGGACAGCTCCCAGACCCGCAGCTCCAGCCGTCGGAGGCCCGACCGCACGAAAGGGTCGGATCGGGCGATGGCCTCGGCCTCTGCTGCGGTTTCCGCGCGCAGGATGACCATGCCGCCCGACCCGTCCGCGAAGGGGCCTGCCAGTTCCAGCGACCCCGCAGCCTGCAGGGACCGCAGCCAGGCCACATGGGCCCGGATCGCCTCGATGTCGGCCGTCCTTCCGGGGACGGGATGCAAGAACACGACGTATCGGGTGAATTCGCTCATATGCTTCCGTAGGGTGCGTGCTCGCACGCACCATCCTTTCACCACCGCATCAGAACAGGCTCCCCTGCCCGCTCTCTCCCTCGCCCTTCGCGCGCTTTCCGGCCCGGCCTCCGACCAGAAGCCGCCCATCCCGGAACTCGATCTCCAGCGCCAAGGCCTTCTCGGCCGCCGCCTTCGAGGTGACGACTGCCCCATCCCCCCGCACGACGGCGTAGCCCCGCTTCAGGGTGGCCGCATAGCCCAGCGTCGCCCGCGTCCGGTCCAACGCCTCCAGCCGGTCATTGAGCCGCGCCAGCCGTGCGCGGGGCGCCGCCTCCAGCCGGTCGGAAAGCGTGGCGAGCCGCCCCCGTCCCTCAGCCGTCCGCCGCGCCGCATCGCCCAGCATCCGCACCAGCGCCGGGGCCAATCGCGCCGCCAGCGCCTCCAGCCGCTCCCCCCGCCGCTCCAGCCGCTGCAGGACCGCCCGTCCCAGCCGCTCCGTGCGCGAGGTCAAAAGGTCCGCCTGCCGCGCCAGCCCGGCCCGCAGCGCCTGCGGCTGCAACCGCCCCGCCAGCCGGTCGAACTCCCGGTGCTTCTTCGCCACCGCCAGCCCCAGCCCCGCCGAAAGCCGCAGCGCCCCCGCATCCAGACGTTGCCGGGGGGTCGCGACCAGCGTCTCCACCCGGGGCAGCGCGCGGCTCAAGTCCCGCAGCCGCTGGCGCCGTTGCACCACCCCCTGCCCGATCCCGCGCACAAGCCGCGCCCCCAGCGCTTCCAGCGCCGCCAGAAGGTCCAGTCGCACCGGCACCGCCAGTTCCGCAGCCGCCGTAGGGGTCGGCGCGCGCAAGTCGGCGGCATGATCGATCAGCGTGGTGTCGGTCTCGTGCCCCACGGCGCTGATCAACGGGATCGCCGACCCCGCCGCCGCCCGCACGACCACCTCTTCGTTGAACCCCCACAGGTCCTCCAGCGACCCGCCGCCCCGCGCGACGATCAGCACGTCGGGCCGCGGGATCGGTCCGCCTTCGGGCAGCGCGTTGAACCCCCGGATCGCCGCCGCCACCTGCGCCGCGCAATCCTGCCCCTGCACCGCCACCGGCCAGACCAGCACATGCCGGGGGAAACGGTCGCGCAAGCGATGCAGGATGTCCCGGATCACCGCGCCACTGGGGGAGGTCACCACCCCGATCACCCGCGGCAGATAGGGGATCGGCTTCTTCCGCGCCGCATCGAACAGCCCCTCGGCCTGCAACGCCGCGCGGCGCTTCTCCAGCATCGCCATCAGGGCGCCCGCCCCCGCCGGGGCCACGTCCTCGACGATCAGCTGGTACTTCGACTGGCCGGGAAAGGTGGTCATCCGCCCGGTGGCGACGATCTCCATCCCTTCCTCCGGCCGGACCTGCATCCGTGCCGCCTGCCCCTTCCAGGCGATCGCCGCCAAAGAGGCGCGGTCGTCCTTGAGGTCGAAGTAGAGGTGCCCCGACGAGGGCCGCGACACCCGCCCCACCTCGCCCCGCACCCGGACAAGGCCGAACTCCCCCTCGATCACCCGCTTCACCGCGCCGGAGAGTTCCGAGACGGTGAATTCCGGCTGGTTGCCCTGCGGGGCGGGATCGTCGATCAGGTCCATGGCCCATTGATGCCCCGGCGCGGGCCGGGTTGCAACACGGGGGGCCGAGGGCGCGGTGGCTTCAACGGAAAGGACCGGTTAAACTTCGGTTAACAGGTGAGTCACGCTCCCGCCGAAAGGTCCGCGCCATGTTCCGCAGCCCTGCCCTTCCCGCGATCCTTGCGGCGCTTCCGGCCCTTGCCGCGCCCGCATCGGCCCAGGACTGCGACCCGAACTATTCCGGAAAATGCGTCCCCATCGCCTCGGACGTCGACTGCGCCGGGGGCAGCGGCAACGGGCCTGCCTATGTCGATGGGCCGGTCTATGTCGTCGGCAGCGACATCTACGGGCTGGATCGGGACGGCGACGGGATAGCCTGCGACAGATAGCCCCGCGGCTCAGTCGCCGCTGTCGCCCCCGATGCCATCGGGCCCGCCCTGCCCCGGCGGAAGCGGTGGAAGCGGGCCGTGCTTCCGGCGATACACCGCATAGCTTCCGACAATCATCGCCGCGCCGATCCCCGCCAGCCACAGGGGGCCCATGCCGATTCCCCAGGCAACCACCGCCATCCCCGCCGCCTCGGTCAGCCTGACCAGAGGCGACGGCTTCGGCCGGCCCGACGTGCCGGCGCCCAGCGTCACGGTGACATCCGGTTCCATGCTTGCCTCCCACACGCGCGCATCCTAAGAGGCCTTCACCTTCAGGCCAAGCGGGGGCGCGTCCATGAACATTCTGATCCTCGGGTCCGGCGGACGGGAACATGCGCTCGCCTGGGCGGTCAAGCAGAACCCGAAATGCGACCGGCTTATCGTCGCCCCGGGCAATGCCGGCATCGCCATGCTGGCGGAATGCGCCGACCTCGACATCCTCGACGGCGCCTCGGTGGTGACGTTCTGCGAAGAGAATGCCGTCGACTTCGTCATCGTCGGCCCCGAGGCCCCCCTTGCCGCCGGGGTCGCCGACGCCTGCCGCGCCGCGGGGATCCTGACCTTCGGCCCCTCCGCCGCCGCCGCGAAGCTCGAGGCCTCCAAGGCCTTCACCAAGGACATCTGCGACGCCTGCGGTGCCCCCACCGCGGCCTGGGCCCGCTTCACCGAAGCCGCCCCCGCCCGCGCCTATGTGAAGGCGCAAGGTGCGCCCATCGTCGTCAAGGCCGACGGCCTCGCCGCCGGAAAGGGCGTCGTCGTCGCGATGACCGAGGCCGAGGCGCTGGACGCCATCGACGACATGTTCGGCGGCAGTCTCGGCGCAGCAGGCGCGGAAGTCGTGATCGAGGACTTCATGGCGGGCGAGGAGGCGAGCTTCTTCGTCCTCACCGACGGCACCACCGCGCTGCCCATCGGCACCGCGCAGGACCACAAACGGGTGGGCGACGGCGACACTGGCCCGAACACCGGCGGCATGGGCGCCTATTCCCCCGCCCCCGTCCTGACCCCGGCCCTCCAAGAGCAGGCGATGGAGCACATCATCCGGCCCACCATCGCCGAGATGGCCCGGCGCGGCACGCCCTATCAGGGCGTCCTCTATGCCGGGCTGATGATCCAGGACGGCAAGACGCGACTGGTCGAATACAACTGCCGTTTCGGCGACCCGGAATGTCAGGTGCTGATGATGCGCCTCGGCGCGCAGGCGCTGGACCTGTTGCTCGCCACCGCCGAGGGGCGCTTGGCCGAGGCGCGGGTCAACTGGGCCGACGACCACGCCCTGACCGTGGTCATGGCCGCGAAGGGTTATCCCGGGACCTATGAGAAAGGCAGCGTGATCAACGGCCTCGACCGGATGCCCGAGGACAGCCGCCACATGGTCTTCCACGCCGGAACCCGGCAGCGCGACGGGGTGATCGCCGCTGACGGCGGGCGCGTCCTGGCCTTCACCGCCCGCGGCGCGACGCTGGAAGAGGCGCATCACCGCGCCTATGCGATGATCGACCTTCTGGACTGGCCGCAGGGTTTCTGCCGGTCCGACATCGGCTGGCGGGCGCTGCCGAAATGATCATTCGCGACAAGCCGGGCATTCTCGCGCTTCTCCTTGCGGTGCGCGGTTCCGTCCTGCCGCATATCGCGCCGCAGCTACTGTTCGTCGGCCTCTTCTCGGCCGCCATCGTCGCCATCGACCGCCACCTTGTGACCCTGCCGCATGTGCAGGCCGCGCCCCTGGCCGTCTTCGGGGTCGCCCTCTCGCTCTTCCTCGGCTTCCGCAACAATGCCGCCTATGACCGCTGGTGGGAGGCCCGCCGCCTCTGGGGTGGCCTTCTCGCCGATGCCCGCAGCCTCGCACGCGAGGCCGACACCTTCCTTGCCGATCCCGGCGACCGCCGCCGCCTCCTGACCGCGATGCGCGGCTTCCTGCACCAGCACCGCTGTGCGCTGCGCGACCTTCCCCCCGACGCCGCCGCGCTGCGCGATGCCCCGGCGGCGCCCGACCCGGATGCCACGCTCGACGCCATGGGCGTGCAGCTTGGCGAAGCCCTGCGCGCCGGGCGGCTGGACGGGTTCGGCGCCCGCACGCTCTCCACCCGCCTCTCCGCCATCGCCCTGGCCCAGGCGGGTTGCGAGCGCATCAAGCTGACGCCGCTGCCTTACGTCTATTCCCTGCTGATCTTCCGCACCTCGTGGCTCTACTGCCTGCTCCTGCCCTTCGCGCTTCTGGAACCGACCGGCTGGCTCACCCCCCTCTTCGCGGTGATCGTCGCCTATACCTTCTTCGGGCTCGCCGAAGTGACCGAGGAACTGGCGCATCCCTTCGGCCCGACGGCCAACGCCCTGCCGCTGGACGCGATCTGCCGCGCCGCCGAAATCTCGCTCGCGCCCCATCTGGGCGAGGTCCCGTCCCCGCCGCTGCAACCCGTCGGCTACCGGCTGGACTGATCGTTCCGCCCCTTGCGCCCAATCCGGCCCCCGCATAAGAAGCGGGCGTTTTCGGAAGGCCCAAGGGGGAGCCGCGAATGCCGCTTCTGGTGATGAAATTCGGCGGGACCTCGGTCGCCGACCTGTCGCGGATCGAGAATGCCGCGAAGAAGGTGCAGGCCGAGGTCGAGCGTGGCTATGACGTGATCGTCATCGTCAGCGCCATGTCGGGCAAGACCAACGAACTGGTCGGCTGGGTCGAGACCACCTCGAAGCTGTATGACGCCCGCGAATACGACGCCGTGGTCGCCAGTGGCGAGAACGTGACGGCGGGCCTTCTGGCGCTGCGCCTGCAAGAGATGGACGTGCCCGCGCGCAGCTGGCAGGGCTGGCAGGTGCCGATCAACACCACCTCGGCGCATTCCTCGGCCCGCTTCGTCTCGATCCCGCGCGACCATATCGACGCGAAATTCGCCGAGGGCTTCAAGGTCGCCGTCGTCGCGGGCTTCCAGGGCGTCAGCGCCGAGGGGCGGATCACCACCCTTGGCCGGGGCGGCTCGGACACCACCGCCGTCGCCTTCGCCGCCGCCTTCGGGGCCGAACGCTGCGACATCTACACCGATGTGGACGGCGTCTACACCACCGACCCCCGCATCAGCCCCAAGGCCCGCAAACTGCCAAGGATCGCCTTCGAGGAGATGCTGGAACTGGCCTCGCTCGGCGCCAAGGTGCTGCAGACGCGGTCGGTGGAACTGGCGATGCGCTACAAGGTGCGCCTGCGCGTGCTGTCCTCCTTCGAGGACACCGACGAGAATTCTGGAACCCTGGTCTGCGACGAGGATGAAATCATGGAATCGAAAGTAGTCTCCGGCGTCGCCTATTCCCGCGACGAGGCGAAGATGACGCTTCTGAAGGTCGAGGACCGCCCCGGCGTGGCGGCGGCGATCTTCGGCTCGCTGGCCGATGCGGGCGTGAACGTCGACATGATCGTGCAGAACATCTCGGAACAGGACGACCCGGCCGACAAGCGCGCCCATACCGACATGACCTTCAGCCTGCCCACCAATCAGGTGGACCGCGCCAAGAACGCCATCGACGCGGCGGCTTCGGCAGGCAAGTTCGCCTTCACCTCGCTGGTGACGGATACCGACGTGGCCAAGGTCTCGGTGGTGGGCATCGGGATGCGCAGCCAGGTGGGCGTCGCCGCCAAGATGTTCGCGGCCCTGGCGGCAGAGAACGTGAACATCAAGGTGATCACCACCTCCGAGATCAAGATCAGCGTGCTGATCGACCGCAAGTACATGGAACTTGCCGTCCAGGCGCTGCACGACACGTTCGAGCTGGAAAAGGCCTGACGGCCGGGCCGGGCTCACGCCCCGTCAAGGGGGCAGAAGTCCCGCCAGATCCATGTCGCAGCCCAGTCCTGCCGTGGCGCCAGAGGCGGTGGCGAAGACCGCCGCCGGCATCCCGCTAGCCAGATCGCCCGCCGCATAGATCCCGGGAACGCTGGTGCGCTGATGGCGATCGGTCTTCACGAAGGGGCCGGTCGGGCCGTCGGCCATCTCGCAGCCCAGATCGGCCGCGAAGGATGACGCAGGCACGCTGCGGCTGGCAAGATAGAACGCCCGCAGCGGTATAGGTCGACCCGCGACCCAGACCGCGCCCAGCTTGCCGGCGTCATGCTCGAACAGCTCGACAGGACCGCTGACATGGTCGACCCCGAGCGTCGCGATCAACTCCAGCGTCTCCGGGGCCAGCACCGCGCCATTGTCGAAGACCGTAAGCGGCCCCGCCCAGCGCCGGATCTGGCGCAGATATTGTCCGGCATGGGGATGGTCGCCCAGCAGGACGCCCGTCGGCAGGTCCGCCAGCTCATAACCGTGGCAATAGGGGCACTGGTTCGCCGTGATCCCCCAGCAGGCCGCCAGCCCCGGCAGGTCCGGCAGGATGTCGCGCTGCCCCGTCGCCAGGATCAGCCGCCGCGCCTCGGCCCGCCCCCCATCCCAGTCCAGCCGAAACCCCTGCTCTACCGACGTCACCCGCGCCTCCACCACCGTCAGCGTCGGATAGGCCCGCAGCTGCGCCAGAGCGTTCGCCTTGATCGCCGCCGGTTCCATGCCGTCATGACCCAGGAAACTGTGCGAATGGGCGGCAAAGCGGTTGCGATGCTGCCCGTCGTCGAACAGCACCACCCGCCGCCGGGCCCGCAGCAGGTAAAGCGCCGCTTGCAGCCCTGCGAAATTGCCGCCGACGATTGCCGCGTCGAACGGCTGGTCAAATCCCGTGTGCATTGCCATAGTCTCCGTGGATAAGTATCGTAACCAATATAGTTACATGAAACGCGACAGCAAGCTTTCTCTGGCCCTGCATATCCTCGGGCACATGGGCGCGGCCCCTGACCGCCCCTTGCAGTCCGAGGTTCTGGCGGGGTTCCATGCCACCCACCCCGTCGTGGTGCGCCGCACGCTGGGCCAGCTGCGCGAGGCCGGGCTGGTCCTCTCTGCCAAGGGCCATGCCGGGGGCTGGCGGCTCGCGAAACCCGCCGCTGCGATCACCGTCGCAGATGTCTACCGCGCGCTTGGCGAACATCTCGACCCCGCCCCCGGCTCCGGTCCGGAGAACCCGCCCGGCTGCGCCATCGAACGCGCGCTGCACGGGCACTGGAACCGCGCCGTCGCCGAGGCCGAAGCCCTGTTGCTTGACCGCCTGTCCCGGATGAGCATCGCCGATCTTTCGGCCAGCATGACCGAAGGCCCGGCCCATCCGCATGGGCAGAGCTCCGGAGGCCCCACGGAATAGGTCGTGGCAGAACCGCGCAATCCTCCGCACGTCAGACTGTGCCTTTTCGGATGAGCCGACCTTCCGCCCCGCTCAATCCGTCGGAAGCAGCCCCAGCAGATCCTGATGGCAGGCCGCGCCCGCCGTGTTCCCCGTCGCCGCAGCCTGGGTGGCGCTGGGATAGGGCCGCGCCAGATCGCCTGCCGCGAAGACCCCCGGCACCGTGGTCCGCTGGTGCTCATCGACCTTCAGATGGCGGCCCATCGGCGTTTCCTCCAGCACGCAGCCGAGATCTTCGCCCAGCGCCGAGGCCGGTTCCTGCCAGGTCACAAGATAAAGCGCCCGCATCATCACGTCGCGGCCGTCTTCCAGCTCCACCGCCTCGATGGCCCCGTTCGTATGCCGGACCCCGACCACCCGCCCCGCCTCGCGCGCAAGGCCGGGCCGGTCCAGCGCCGCCGCCTCCTCCGGCGTCACCGCAACCCCGTTTTCCAGCAGGACCAGATCGTCGGTCCAGTCCCGCAGCTGCGTCGCATGGTGCATCGGGATCGCCTCCACCGCCAGAAGGCCAGTCCTGCGGTCCGCCAGTTCATAGCCGTGGCAATAGGGGCATTGCACGACCGTGCGGCCCCAGCATTCCGCAAGGCCGGGAATATCCGGCAAAACGTCGCGCTGCCCATAGGCCAGGATCACCCGCGCGGCCTGCACCGACTCCGTCCCCTCCAGCACGAAGGCCCCCGCTTTGCCGCTGATCCGCTCCACCCGCCCCTCGATCAGCCCCGCGGTCGGATAGGCCAGCACCTCGGCCAGCCCCTTCCGGCGGATCGCCTGCGGCGCCGCGCCGTCCTGCCCCAGGAACCCGTGCGATGCGCTGGCGAAGCGGTTCCGCGTCCGCCCTTCATCCAGGATCACCACCCGCCGCCGCGCCCGCGCCAGCATGATCGCCGCCGAGACCCCGGCGAAACTGCCCCCGACCACCGCCACATCGACCTTCCGCATCCGCGTTCCCCTCGTTGCCCGCCGGGGCTACGCTTCGCCGCGCGGATCAGTTCCCGCTGCCCGATCCGCAGGCACCGGGACAGCACCGGGACAACGCGCCGCAACCCGCACGCGCAAATCCGTTTTCTTCCTGTCGCGGCGCTCCTATAGAGAGAGGAAGACCGGAAGGACGCCACATGCCCGAACGCAGCGAAAGTGACAGCCGCAAGCTTCTGCGCCGTCTGCGCGACATGCTGGCCATCCCCGGACGCGGTCAGGACCGGCTGGACCAGATCACCCATCTCATCGCCGACAGCATGAAGACCGAGGTCTGCTCGATCTACCTCTTCCGCGACCCCGAGACGCTGGAGCTGTGCGCGACCGAAGGCCTGAAGCCCGAGGCGGTCCACCAGACCCGGATGAAGCTGGGCGAAGGGCTGGTCGGCCGCGTCGCCCGCACCGGTCAGCCGGTCAACACCGCCGACGCCCCCAGTGAAAAGGGTTTTCGCTTCATGCCCGAGACCGGGGAGGAGATCTATTCCTCCTTCCTCGGCGTGCCGATCCAGCGGGTGGGCGAGAAGCTGGGTGTCCTCGTCGTCCAGTCCAAGACCGCCCGCGAGTTCTCCGAGGACGACATCTACGCCCTGGACGTCGTCGCCATGGTGCTGGCCGAGATGACGGAGCTTGGCGCCTTCACCGGCGAGGAAGGCGGCATGAAGGCGCTGCACAAGCAGCCGGTCCTGATCCGCGCCACTTCAGGTCAGGAAGGCGCGGCGGAAGGCCGGGTCTGGCTGCACGAGCCCCGCGTCGTCGTCACCAACCCCGTCGCCGACGACCCGCTGACCGAGATCGACCGCATCCGCGGCGCCGTGGGAGAGCTTCGCGTCTCCATCGACGACCTTCTGGAAGCCGAACAGCTCGACAAGGAGCAGAAGCAGGTCCTCGAAGCCTACCGGATGTTCGCCCATTCCCGCGGCTGGCTGCGGCGGATGGAGGAAGACATCATGCGTGGCCTCTCCGCCGAAGCGGCGGTGGAAAAGGAACAATCCGCCGCCCGCGCCCGGATGGAACAGGTGCCCGACCAGTATCTGCGCGAGCGCCTGCAAGACCTCGACGACCTGTCGAACCGGCTGCTGCGCATCCTCACCGGCCAGGGCCGCGACACCGGGGCGGAAATGCCGGAAAACCCGATCCTCGTCGCCCGCAACATCGGCCCGGCCGAGCTTCTGGATTATGGCCGCAAGCTGAAGGGCGTGGTGCTGGAAGAAGGCTCGGTCGGCAGCCATGCCGCCATCGTCGCCCGCGCGCTGGCGATCCCCCTGGTGATCAGCGCCAACCGTGTCGTGGCCGAGGCGCTGAACGGCGACCATATCCTTGTCGATGGCGACCAAGGCGTCGTCCACCTGCGGCCCGAGGAAACCATCGCCCGCGCGTTCCGCGACAAGATCGCCATGCAGGCCGAGGCGCAGAAGCGCTACGCCTCCCTGCGCAAGCTTCCCGCGACCACGCTCTGCGGCACGACCATCGGGCTGCACATGAACGCAGGGCTGATGGCCGACCTGCCCAGCCTTGAAAACTCGGGTGCCGACGGGGTCGGCCTCTTCCGCACCGAATTGCAGTTCCTCATCCGCTCGAAGATGCCGCAGCGGGCCGAGCTTGCCGCGCTTTACGCCCGCGTGATGGATGCCGCCAAGGGCAAGCGCGTCGCCTTCCGCACCCTCGACATCGGCTCGGACAAGGTGCTGCCCTACATCAAGGCGCCCGAAGAGCCCAACCCCGCGATGGGCTGGCGCGCGGTCCGCGTCGGCCTGGACAAGCCGGGCGTCCTCAGGATGCAGTTGCAGGCGCTGATCCGCGCCGCCAATGGCCGCCCGCTCACCGTGATGTTCCCGCTCATCACCGAGATGAGCGAATTCCAGGCCGCCCGCGCCCATGTCCTGCGCGAATTGCACCGCGAGAAGTCGCTGGGCCACCCGGTGCCCGAGCGGGTGGAGATCGGCGCGATGATGGAGACGCCGAGCCTCGCCTATGCGCCCAGGGCCTTCTACGAGCTGACCGATTTCATCTCGGTCGGCGGCAACGACCTGAAGCAGTTCTTCTTCGCCGCCGACCGCGAGAACGAGCTGGTCCGCCGCCGTTACGACACGCTGAACCTTACCTTCCTCGCCTTTCTGGAACAGGTTGTCGCGCGCTGTGCCGAGACCGGAACCGCGCTGTCCTTCTGTGGCGAGGATGCCGGCCGCCCGATCGAGGCGCTGGCGCTGGCCGCCATCGGCTTCCGCACCCTCTCGATGCGCCCCGCCTCGGTCGGCCCGGTCAAGGCGCTCCTGCGCAAGGTGACCCTGACCGAAGCGCGCGCCGTGATCGACCGGGCGCGGGACGAGGGGGCAGAATCCGCGCGACCCGCGCTGATGGATTGGCTGGCGACGGTGGGGGCTTAAGGTATGAGTTGGACGGCAGTGCCCGCGCGGGGTCTCCGAGCCTCCCGTATACACAATTTGCTTGATTTCCTTGAGGCAAATCGTATATACGGACATTCAGATCGAATTTGATCCGGCCAAAGACGAAGCCAATATCGCCAAGCACGGCGTGACGCTTGCCCGCGCGGCTGACCTCGACATGCTGGCCGTCAAACAGGACGAGCGTTTCGACTACGGCGAAATGCGGTTCCGGGCTTGGGGGCTGATCGACGGGTTGGCCTACTGCCTCGCTTTCACGACCCGGGATGATCGCGTCCGGGCCATCAGCCTGCGTCGTGTCCGCGCCAAGGAGTTGAAACGCCATGCCTCGTAAAGTGATCTTCGACGACGACAACCCGGAATGGACCGAGAAGGACTTTCGGGACACCCGCTCCCCCCATGAAGTTCTGCCGCCCCATATCCTCGCGGCGTTCCCCCGGACCCGTGGTCCGCAGAAGGCCGCGCTCAAGGTTCCCGTCTCGATCCGCCTTTCTCCCGAGGTGGTCGACTACTTCAAGGCCGGCGGCCCCGGTTGGCAGAGGCGGATTGATGAAGCGCTGCGAAAGGTCGCGGGGGTTGACACTCCTTGACCCGCCGCTGAGGGGATGGAGTCGCGTATCCGGGGTCCGACCACGCCATTCTTGCCGCCGCCGAAACGATCTGTCCGCCGAACCCGCCGCAAAGGCTTGACCCAAGTCAAACGCCGCAAGGACCATGCTGGCTACACTCGGCGCTGATTTTTCAGTGCTGTCAGGTGCCCCCATGGAATTCGGTCTGTTCTTTTTCGCCAACGACACCTCCGGCGCCGGTCAGACCGGCAAATACGACCTGATCTTTCAGGCCGCCCGCTGGGCCGACCAGAACGGCATGGCGCGCCTCTGGGTGCCCGAACGCCACTTCCACAGCTTCGGCGGCCTCTCGCCCAATCCCTCGGTGCTGGCCGCCGCGCTGGCCGGGGTGACAAGCCGCATCCAGATCTGCGCGGGCAGCGTCGTCCTGCCCCTGCACGACCCGATCCGCGTGGCCGAGGAATGGTCTATCGTCGACAATGTCTCGGGCGGGCGGGTCGGCCTTGGCATCGCCAGCGGCTGGGTGCCGAACGACTTCGTCATTTCCGGCCGACAGGACGATTTCCGGAACCGCAAGCAGCTGTTCCGCGACCGCACCGAGACCCTGCGCCGTCTGTGGCGGGGCGAGCCGCACCGCGTGCAGAACCCGCTTGGCGAAGAGGTCGACATCCGCGTCATGCCGCGCCCGGTTCAGGCGGAGCTGCCGATCTGGATCACCGCCGCCGCCAACCCGGAAACCTTCGTCGAGGCCGGTGCGATGGGCGCGAACGTGCTGACCCATCTCCTCGGCCAGACGGTCGAGGATCTGGCGCAGAAGATCACCGCCTATCGCGAGGCCCGCGCCGCCGCCGGGCATCCGGGGCGCGGCCTCGTCACGCTGATGCTGCACACGCTGGTCGGGGATGACGACGAGGAAGTGCATGATCTGGCCCGCAAGCCGATGATGGACTATCTCGGCGCCTCCTTCGACCTGGCGTCGAAGCACCTCGCCTCGGTGCCGTTTCTCAAGGACCCCGGCAAGATCGACGTGACGCAGCTGACGCCCGACCTTGCCGAGGCGGCGCTGGAAGCCTCGTTCGAGAAGTATTTCTACATGGGCAGCCTGCTCGGCTCCTACGACAAGTGTCTGGCGACGGTGGACCGGCTGGCACAGCTCGACGTGGACGAACTGGCCTGTCTGGTGGATTTCGGGGTCGAGCCGCAGGTGGTCCTGAAGGGCTTGGAGAACCTGAACGTGCTGCGCAAGCTGGCCAACCCCGAACCCCTGCGCGCTGCCTGATCAGGTTTGCCGGACGCTCCTCATGCGCCTTCGGCTTTTCGTCGCAAGTGAGCGAGGAGTGCCGAAGACATCGACGAGCCGGAGCCCGGAAACTGCCCGAATTCCATATCTTACCAAATCCTGAACGCCCACGCGCAAGTCGTTGATTTTGCTTGTGGTCAAAATCTGCCCGCGCGCGGGCAGCCGACTCACTCGCCTTGGAACAGCCCCGCATGCGCCCGCCGCAGCTCGGCCTTCTGAACCTTCCCCATCGCATTCCTCGGCAGTTCCTCCACGACCAGCACCCGCTTCGGAATCTTGAACGCCGCCAGCCTCTCCCGCAGCGCCGCCCGGACCGCCCCCTCCTCCGCCGACCCCACCACGCAGGCCACCACCGCCTCGCCGAAGTCAGGGTGCGGCACCCCGATCACCGCCGAAGCGGCGATCCCCGGCAGGTCGTCCAGCGCCGCCTCCACCTCCGCCGGGTAGACGTTCAGCCCGCCGGTGATCACCAGATCCTTGGCCCGGCCGAGGATCGACAGGTACCCCTCGGCATCGAAGGCCCCCATGTCGCCGGTCACGAACCAGCCCTCCCGGAACTCCTCCGCCGTCTTCTCCGGCAGTCGCCAGTAGCCCTTGAAGACGTTCGGCCCCCGGACCTCGATCGCCCCCGCCTCGCCCGGCGGCAGCGCCCCCTCCGGCCCGGCGATCCGCACCTCCACCCCCGGCAGCGGCATCCCGACGGTCCCGGCCTTCCGCTCGCCGTCATAGGGGTTCGAGGTGATCATGTTGGTCTCGGTCATCCCGTAGCGTTCCAGGATCGCGTGGCCGGTCCGCTCCCTCCATTCCGCGTGGGTGGCGGGGGAAAGCGGCGCCGAGCCGGAGACGAAGAGCCGCACCCTGGCGCAGACCTCGCGCGTCAGGCCGGGGTCGGAAAGGAGGCGGGTGTAGAAGGTCGGCACCCCCATCATCACCGTCGCCCCCGGCAGCGCGGCCAGCACGGCGGAGGGCTGGAAAGCGCGGTGGAAGATCATGCTGGCCCCGGAATAGAGGACGCAGTTGGTCGCGACGAACAGCCCATGGGTGTGGAACACCGGCAGGGCGTGGAGGAGGACGTCGTCTTCGGTGAACCGCCACAGCCCCACCAGCGCCTCGGCATTCGAGGCGAGGTTCTCGCGGCTGAGCATCACCCCCTTCGACCGCCCGGTGGTGCCGGAAGTATAGAGGATCGCGGCAAGATCATCCGATCCGTGGGCGGGATCGGCGAAGCCCGCATCCTGCCCCTCGGCCAGCGCCAGAAGGTCGGGCAGCGCCATCACCCGCGCGCCCACGGCACTCAGGCCCGCCACCCGCTCGGGGTCGGTCACGGCCAGGGCGGGTTCGGCGTCGGTCAGGAAATGCGCGGTCTCGGCGACGGTATAGCCGGGGTTCACCGGCAGGAAGACCACCCCCGTCCGCAGGCAGGCGAGGTAGAGCGAGAGCACCGCCTCGCATTTCTCGACCTGGAGGAGGAGACGGTCGCCTTTCTTCAGGCCGAGGGAGAAGAGTGCATTCGCCAGCCGCCCGGTCTCCTCCAGAAGCCCGGCATAGCTGGCCCCACCCACCATCCAGACCCGGTCCGGATCGGCGGCCATCTGTTTCAGTCTCGCGATGACATCGGTGCTCATGCCGCTCTCCCCTTGCTTGGATCATTTATCCAAGCCCCGCGGCGAACCGCAACAGGATCAGGCGCGGATCACCTTGGGCGGGGTCACGGCGAGGCGGAACTCGGCCTCCACCGCCTCGGCCCCATGGACTCTCGCCAACTTCGCCAGCTCGAAGCGGACGCGGGCGACCTCGCGGTAATACGACAGGAAAGCGGCGTTCAGCGCGGCCCCGGAGACGGCGCCGATCACCGGGACGGCCTGCGCGGCCAGTTTCTGGCCCAGCACGGCGGCAAGCCTTGGCGCAATCGTCCGGATCAGGTTCTGCGCCGTCGAGCCGGTCAGCGCCAGACGCGAGGCGAGGAAGGAGGTATTGACCCCATCATCCTGCGCCAGCGGGCTGCCGGCGGCGAAGACCTGCAGACATTCGGCGCGGACCCAATCCTCGTCGGGGTCAAGGCCCGCCTCGCGCGCCACGCTGCGGATCGTGTTCAGGAACAGGGTTACGGTCACGGGCAGTTCGGCCACCGCCGTCGCCAGCCCCCCGGACCCGCCCGCGGCACCTGCCGCCACGGCGACCAACATCGGGGCGCGGGTGCCAAGGTCGGGAGTGCGGGAGGCAATGCCGTAGGAGGCCTCCAGCGCCTGGGCCGTCAGCTTCTCCAACTGGCTGCGCAGGCTGTCGGGCAAGGCGGAGAGCTGGTATTCCAGCGTGCCGCCAACGCGGTTCACCAGCCGGATCACCGGGCCATTGGCACGCTTGTAGCGGCGGGCGAGCGGGGCGATTTTCGCGGCAAGATCGGTCGTCGAGAGAACGGGCAGGGTCTGGTCCATGCTGAGTCATATGGGGACCCCTGCCCCCCGTGCAATGGGATCAGGTCGCCTTGGTCACGACCCCGGTCACGCCATTCCACGCCCCCGCCTTCAGGTCCAGCCCCAGCACGCGGTCGGGGTTGGTCGGGGGCGGCATCTCCACCCCGTCGAGCCTCCTGAAGCCGAAGCGGGCGTAATAGGGCGCGTCGCCGACCAGCATCACCCGTTCCCAGCCCAGCCGTCGGGCCTCGCCCAGGCTTTCGTTGATCAACAAGGCCCCCAGCCCCTCGCCCTGATGGGTGGGGTGGACGGCGATGGGGCCGAGAAGAAGGACGTCATGCTCGCCGATCAGCGCGGGCCAGTAGCGGATCACGGCGGCCAAAGCGCCGGTGTCGTCGCGGAGCGTCAGGCACAAGGGCGCGACCGTCGGCACACCGTCGCGCAGGCGGTAGGAGGAGAGCGCGGTACGGCCGGGCGCGAAGCAGAGGTCGTAAAGCGCCTCGACCTCCCACCAGTCGTCTTCTGTCTCTTCCTCAAGCCGATACACGCCGCTGATTTCCCCCTGACGCCTTGATCCGAATCCGCTGGCACCGGGCCGTAACATGGCGCAGTCTCACGATCAATTTGTGAAAAGGCTACCCGATGTTCTATCGCCCCGCCGAGGGCCATGGCCTGCCGCACAGCCCGTTCTCGGCCATCGTCTCACCCCGTCCGATCGGCTGGATTTCCACCCGTGCGGCAGCGGGCGACAATCTTGCACCCTATTCCTTCTTCAACGCGGTGGGCTACACGCCGCCGCAGGTGATGTTCGCGGGCGACTACCGCGACAGCATGGCGAATGCGATGGAAAGCGGCGTCTTCGCGGTGAACATCGTGGCCGAGGCGGCGCTGGAGGCGATGAACGCGACCTCGGCCCGTTTCCCGCGCGGGACGGACGAGTTCGTGGCGGCGGGCGTGGCGAAGGCGGAATGCGTGGCCATCGACTGCCCGCGCGTGGCCGATGCGCCCGCGACGCTGGAATGCCGGGTGGTGAAGCTGGTCGACCTGATCGGCCCCGAGAAACTGCTGATCGGCGAGGTGGTTGGCATCCACCTGCGGGACGATTGTCTGGTCAACGGGCGGCTGGACCCCGCACGCTATGTCCCGGCGGCGCGGCTTGGCTATCACGACTATACTTTCGTCCGCGAGCTACGCGAGTTGCGGCGCCCCAAGGACCCGGCCTGAATGACCCCTGCCCGCCGCAAGATCGTCTATGCCGTCACGTTCGAGACGCTGGGGACGCTGGTCGCCTCGGCCTATCTCTGGATCGTCTCGGAAGCGAGCGCGGGGTCGTCGCTGGCGCTGTCGGTCTTGACGGCAACCATCGCGCTGAGCTGGTCCTACATCTTCAACACCGGCTTCGAGGCCTGGGAGGCGCGGCAGCCGGTCAGGGGCCGGTCCCTGAAACGCCGCGCCGCCCATGCCCTGCTGTTCGAGGGCGGGCTGGTGCTGATCTGCATCCCCGTGATGGCATGGTGGCTTCAGGTCGGCTATCTGGAGGCGCTGGTCTACGAGGCCGGGTTGATCGCCCTTTTCATCGCCTATACCTATGCCTTCACCTGGGGGTTCGACCGCATCTTCGGCCTGCCCGCCTCGGCGAGGTAGGGGTTGCGCGGACCCGGGCAATCTGTATAAGGCCGCATCCTTTCCGCTTATCCATGAACCGGCGATGCCTCTCGTGGACGGGCTGCGGAAAAGGTCTTGCCCGTCCTATGAAGCCGCCCCGAAACGAAGGAAGCCCGCATGCCTCTTTACGAGCATGTCTTCATCTCGCGCCAGGACCTGTCCAACGCGCAGGCCGAAGGCCTTATCGAACATTTCTCCACGGTGCTCTCGGACAATGGCGGCAAGGTCGTCGAAAACGAGTAC
This sequence comes from Tabrizicola sp., assembly GCF_036781545.1. Classification (GTDB taxonomy): domain Bacteria; phylum Pseudomonadota; class Alphaproteobacteria; order Rhodobacterales; family Rhodobacteraceae; genus Tabrizicola. The sequence continues at coordinate 113 of NZ_DAIQAT010000005.1, read as the reverse complement.
TGGGGCGTCAAGACGATGGCCTACAAGATCAACAAGAACCGCAAGGGGCATTATGCCTTCCTGAAGTCGGACGCGCCCGCCGCGGCCGTGCAGGAAATGGAACGCCTGATGCG
>NZ_DAIQAT010000004.1:0-82775 GCF_036781545.1 Tabrizicola sp. | reverse complement strand
CGACCCCGGCAATATCGGCGGCTTCGCGATCTGGGTCGCCATCGCCGATGTGGCGCATTACGTAACCCCCGGCTCGGCCCTGGACCGCGAGGCGCGCAAGCGCGGCAATTCCACCTATTTCCCCGACCGGGTGGTGCCGATGCTGCCCGACATCCTGTCGGGCGACCTGTGTTCCCTGCACGAGGGCGTGGACCGCGCCTGTCTGGCGGTGCGGATGGTGATCGACCGCGAGGGTCACAAGCGGAGCCACCGCTTTGTCCGGGGAATGATGCGGTCGGTGGGGTCGCTTCACTATGCGCAGGTGCAGGCGGCGGTGGACGGCAGCGCGGACGAGAAAACCGCGCCGCTGGTCGAGCCGGTCTTGAAGCCGCTTTACGCCGCTTATGCCGCCCTGAAGCGGGCGCGGGAGATGCGGCAACCCCTGGACCTGGACCTGCCGGAGCGGAAGATCGAGCTGGATGCCGAGGGCCACGTCACCTCGGTCGCGTTCAAGGAGCGGCTGGAGGCGCACAAGCTGATCGAGGAATTCATGATCCTCGCCAATGTCGCGGCCGCCGAGGAGCTGATCCGGCTGAAGCGGCCCCTGCTGTTCCGGGTGCATGAGGAGCCCTCACCCCTGAAGCTGGAAAGCCTGCGCGAGGTGGCGGAGGGCGCGGGGCTGACGCTGGCCAAGGGGCAGGTGTTGCAGACCAAGCACCTGAACCGGCTTCTGGCCCAGGCCGAGGGGACGGAGTTTGACGAGTTGATCAACCTCTCTACCCTGCGGTCGATGACCCAGGCCTATTACCACCCGGAGAATTTCGGGCATTTCGGGCTGGCCCTGCGGAACTATGCGCATTTCACCAGCCCGATCCGACGCTATTCCGACCTGATCGTCCACCGCGCGCTGATCGCGGGCCAAGGCTGGGGCAAGGATGGCCTGTCGGCCTGGGACGAGGAGAACCTGGAGGAGACGGGCAAGCTGATCTCGGAAGCCGAGCGGCGCAGCATGGCGGCGGAGCGGGACACGACGGACCGCTATCTTGCGGCCTATCTGGCGGATCGGGTGGGGGCGGAGTTCGCCGGGCGGATTTCCGGGGTGCAGCGCTTCGGGGTCTTCGTGCGGCTGGACGAAACCGGGGCGGACGGGCTGATCCCGGTGCGCGCCCTGGGGCGGGAGTATTTCAACTATGACGATGCCAGCCAGACACTGATGGGATCTGAGACCGGGCTCACCCTGGGGATCGGGCAGAAGGTCGTGGTCCGGCTGGCCGAGGCGGTGCCGGTGACGGGCGGGCTGATCCTGGAGCTTCTTTCGGTGGAAGGGGCGGTGCTGCGGCCGCCGCGGCGGAAGGGCGGGAAATACCAGCCCCGGAAACCCGCGCAGGCGGCGGCGAAGCGGCGGCTGGTGCGCAAGCGGCGATGAAATCCGGCAAGCTGCTTCAACGGATCCTTCTCGCGCCCGGCATGGGCGTGGCGCTGTGCATGGGGGTGGGTCAGGCCCAGACGATCCTGCCCGATCCGGTGGCGGGGGTGGAGGAGAAGATGGGGTCTCAGGCCGGATTGGATGCTTGGATCGCGGGCTTCCGGCCCCGGGCGCTGGAGGCGGGCATTCCGGCCCCGACCTTCGACGCGGCGATGCGCGGGGTGGCGTTCGACCCGAAGGTGGTGGAGCGCGACCGGAACCAGAACGAGTTTTCGAAGACGATCTGGGACTACCTCGACACCGCCGTGTCCGAGGATCGGGTAACGCTGGGGCTGAAGGCCATCGAGCGGAACCGGGCGCTTCTGGAGCGGATCGAGGCGGAATATGGCGTGGAGAAAGAGGTCGTCGCGGCGGTCTGGGGGCTGGAGAGCGCCTATGGCACCTACCGGGGCGACATGCCGGTGCTGGGATCGCTGGCGACGCTGGCCTATGAGGGGCGGCGCGTGGCCTTCTTCGAGGCGGAGCTGATCGCGGCCTTGAAGATCGTCGCGGGCGGGCATGTGGACCGGTTTGCGGGGAGCTGGGCGGGGGCGAGCGGGCATACCCAGTTCATGCCGTCGAGCTGGGAGAAGTTCGCGGTCGATTTCGACGGCGACGGGAAGAAGAACCTCTGGGGCGAGGATCCGGCGGATGCGCTGGCCTCGACCGCCAATTACCTGCGGTTCTGGGGCTGGACGAAGGGCCAGCCCTGGGGGGTGGAGGTGACGCTGCCGGAAGAGTTCGACTATGACCAGACCACCGAGCGGGTGGTGAAGCCGGTCGGCGACTGGCAGGCGATGGGGGTGCGAACGGTCAGCGGAGCGGACCTGCCGGACCATGGACCGGGGTCGATCCTTCTTCCCGGCGGGCACCGGGGGGCGGCGTTCCTGATCTGGCCGAACTTCCAGGTGATCGAGCACTACAACACGGCGGATGCCTATGTGGTGGCGATCGGGTCCTTGTCGGACCGGCTGGCCGGGAGACCAGCGATCCAGCACGGCTGGCCGCGCGACCTGCGGGCGCTGACGCTGGACGAGCGGCGGGAGCTGCAGGAGCTGTTGGGCCGGGCCGGGTTCGATCCGGGCGGGGTGGACGGGCGGATGGGGCCGAAGACGGTGGCCGCGGTGAAGGCCTTCCAGAAGGCGCGGGGGCAGGTCGCGGACGGCTATCCGAGCCTCGAGGTGCTGGGGTTGCTGCGGTAGCTGCCCGCGCGCGGGCAGGGTTTCCGGCCCAGCGATTTCAATGGGTTGGCTGCGGGCGTTGGGGAAGCGTTCATCTTTGGCCTGGCGCTTCGGAACATGGGCGCTGGCGCGCAAGCCTTTTGTCTCGCCTCTGCGCGCGAAGGGCGCGCAACCGGCTCGGGTCTTGGGGGTTTTCCACCCCCAAACCCCCGGAGGATACTTGGGCAAATGTGAAAGGGGTAATGCAGGCGCGCCGAACGGCTGTTGAGGATGCGGTGCAGACGGATCGGGGGCCGGGTCAGCCCGGCAGCCACAACCGGGCGAGGAAGAAGCCGTCCATGCCGCCCCTGTCCGCCCAGTAGTCCGGGCGCAGGCGGAGGGCGTTTTCCGGGGTCCACCAGGCAGGATCCACGCCGGGCAGGTCGGCGCGGTCAATGATGAGCGCCGGGTGGCGGGCAAGGGCGGCGGCGAGTTGGGATTCGCCTTCCTCGGGCAGGAGCGAGCAGGTGGAGAAGACGAGGCGCCCCCCCGGTTTCAGCCAGGTCAGCGCGCGGTCGATCAGGGCGGATTGCAGGGCGATGAGGGCGGGAAGGTCGGAGCCGTCCTTGACGAAGGGCAGGTCCGGGTGGCGGCGGATGGTGCCGGTGGCCGAACAGGGGGCGTCGAGGAGGATGGCGTCGAAAGGGGCCTCGGGCTGCCAGTGCAGCGCATCGGCGGTGACGAGGTCGGCGGTCAGCCCGGTGCGGGCGAGGTTCGCCTGAAGTCGGGCCATGCGGGGGGCCGAGATGTCCAGCGCGGTGACATTGGCGCCCACGGCGGCGAGTTGCAGGGTCTTGCCGCCGGGGGCGGCGCAGAGGTCGAGGATGCGTTCTCCCTTTTGCGGGACCAGCAGGTTCGCGGGAAGGGCGGCGGCGGCATCCTGCACCCACCAGCCGCCCTCGGCATAGCCGGGAAGGGCGGAAAGCTGGCCGGGGCTGCGCAGACGCAGGCTGCCGGTGGGGAGAAGCTCGCCCTCCGGCGCGGGGAAGCCATCGCGCAGGGTCAGGTCGAGCGGGGGTTCCTGCGCCTGGACGGCTTCGATGGCGGTGACGGCGTCGCGGCCGTAGCTGTGGACGAGGGGTTGGCGTAGCCAGCGCGGGAGTTTCTGCACCGGCAGGGCGATCGTCTCGGGCAGGGCACGCAGGACGGCGTTGACGAGGCCCGCCAGATGGGCGGTGCGCTTGCCGCCCTTGCGGGTGATCTCGACCGCCGCATTGACCACGCCATGTGCCGGGGCGCCTGCCGCGCGCTCCACCACGGCGAGGCGCAGGGTGTTGCGGACGGTCAGTGGCGGGGACTTCCGCAGGTGCTTGTCGAGGAGTTTGTCAGCAGGCTCGATATGGCGCAGGGTGGTTTCCGCCAGCCGCAGCGCGCGGGCACGGTCGGCGGGGGCGAGGCCATCGCCGGAGAAGTCGGAGAGCATCCGGCCCTCGCCGAGGACGCCGTCGAGGATTGCCACTGCAGTGGCGCGCGCCACGACGCCTTCGGCCATTGAGATTCCCTTCCTGGGCCGGGCCCTTGCCGGTTCGGGATGCGGGTTATATCAGGAAGGGGCGCCACACAAGGAAACCCCGGGATGGACGAGACCCTGCCGCCCGCTGCGAAACGTGCTTTGGGCGAGGCCGAGGCGCGCCGGAAGGTTGCCGAGGGGAAGGCCCCCCTGCCGCCGGAACTGGGCGGGCGGGACGGGCCGGAGCCAGTGCGCTATGGCGACTGGGAGAAGAAGGGACTCGCGGTGGATTTCTGAGCGGGGCCGGTGGGTGGTGCGTGCGAGCGCGGAAGGGGCCGGGACCGTCTGTCATCCCCGCGAAAGCGGGGAACCAGAGGCAAGGGTCAACCCATAGGCCCCGCTTTCGCGGGGGTGACAGGTGGAAAGCGGGATCCGGGCCGGGGCCGGAACCATGAGGGTGCGGTGCGCCCTTCGGATCACATCACCGGCACGTCCATCATGTCATCCTGTCCCGGCTCTGGCCCCGGCCCCAACCGGGTATGTAAATCGACGACCTGCCGCCGGCCGCGAAACCTGCGCTTGCCGAGGCCGAGGAGCGCCGGAGGGCTGCCGACGGACAAGCGCCTTTGCCGAAGGAACTGGGCGGGCGGGACGGGCCGGAGCCAGTGCGCTATGGCGACTGGGAGAAAAAGGGACTCGCGGTGGATTTCTGAGCGGGCCGGTGGGTGATGCGTGCGAGCGAGGAAGCGGCCGGGACTGTCTGTCATCCCCGCGGAAGCGGCGAACCAGAGGCAACAGTCAACCCATAGGCCCCCGCTTTCGCGGGGGTGACAGGTGGAAAGCTGGAGCCGGGCCGGGGCCGAACCATGAGGGTGCGGTGCGCCGTCCGGATCAGGTCCCCGGCACGTCCATCATGTCATCCTGTCCCGGCTTCTGGCCTTGTTCCAACCAAGTATGTAAATCGACGACCTGCCACCCGCCGCGAAACCTGCGCTTGCCGAGGCCGAGGAGCGCCGGAAGGCTGTCGAGGGCAAGGCCGCCCTGCCGAAGGAGCCGGGCGGGCGCGTGGGGCTGGAGCCGGTGCGCCATGGCGGCTGGGAGAAGACGGGACCGCGGTGGATTTCTGAACGGGACGCGCGCGTCGCTAGCGGCCTTCGCCGAATCGTGCCCCTAGCGGACCCGCACCTGTACCCGGTCGGACCGGCCCTTCGCGTCGATCACGCTCAGCGTCACGAAGCCCGCGCCCGGCATCGCAAGCATCGCCTCACGCGCGTCGGACGCCACCACCACCGGCACCCCGTCCGCGAGCCAGGTGAAGGGCGCGGTGCCGCCCGCGACCTTGACCTTCAGGCCGGATGCCAGCAACTCCACCTCTGCCCCGTTCGGCGGGAAGGCCACGGCGGGGGCATCCGCCGCCACCTCGAATGCCGCCGAGCGCGAGCGGAAGCGCTGCAACGGCTGCGGCAGGGCGGCATTCGCGACCAGCAGGGTCGCGGCGGGCGCCGGGGGCTGCGGGTCGAGCTTGCGCTTCAGCCGGTTGAAGGCCTGGAACAGCACCGGGGCGGCCACATCGGCGCCGAAGGCCCCCGGCACGGGCGTTCCGTCCGCCCGGCCCATCCAGACGCCGATCACATGCCTGCCATCGAAGCCGATGGCCCAGGCATCGCGGTGGCCATAGGACGTGCCGGTCTTGTAGGCCAGCCGATTGCTCGGCGCGCCCGGTGGCGGGGCGAGGCCCGCGAGGATGTCGCCCACCTCCCAGGCCGCAACCTCGGACACCACCCGCTGCCCCTCTGGCACCTCGGCGTCCTGCCGCCAGCTGAGGGGCCGCACGACGCCCCCCCGCGCGATGGCGGCGTAAAGCTGCACCATGTCGGTCAGCGTCACCCCTACCCCGCCCAAGGCGATCGCCAGCCCCGGCCTGTCACCGGGAAACACCGGCTTCATTCCGGCCTTCTCCATCGCCGAGACCAGCTTCGCGGGTCCCAGCGCCTCGGTCAGTGCCACCACGGGGATGTTGCGCGACAGCTGCAGGGCCTCGCGCATGCGGATCGTGCCCAGGTAGAGCTTGTCGAAATTCTGCGGCGCATAGGTGCCGAAGCTCATCGGCCGGTCGTCGATCATCGTCTCGGGGTGGCCCAGCCCCTCGTCGAAGGCGAGCGCATAGACCAGGGGCTTCAGCGTCGACCCGGGGGAGCGCAGTGCCCGCGTCATGTCGACGAACCCCTGCCGCAGGTCGGCCCGGTAGCCCGCCGAGCCCACGCTGGCAAGAATCTCGCCCGAGGCATGGTCGGCGACCAGGATCGCCACCTGCAACTGCTCGCCCTTCTCCGCCACCGCCTCCTGCGCCAGCGCCTCAAGCTTCTTCTGCAACGCCCCGTCGATGGTCAGCCGGTGGGACAGGGTCTGCGGCTGCTCCTCGCGCGCGCGGTCGGCGAGATGGGGCGCCAGGGCCGGGAAGGGCTTGCGCAGGCCCGGCACCGCCTCGCGCAGCGCCGCTTCGGCCTCGTCGGCGTCGATCACGCCCTCGGCCACCGCCCGCGCCAGCACCCGGTTGCGCGCCGCCTCGGCCCGGTCGGCGGCGCGGTCGGGGCGGCGGCTTTCCGGGGCCTGCGGGATCGCCACCAGAAGCGCCGCCTCGGCCGGCGTCAGCCGCAGGGGCTCCTTGCCGAAATAGCTGATCGAGGCCGCCCGCACCCCTTCCAGGTTCCCCCCGAAGGGCGCAAGGTGCAGATATAACTGCAAGATCTGGTCCTTCGACAGCCGCCGCTCCAGCGCCAAAGCGACGCGCATCTGCCGCAGCTTGCCGCCGACCTGGCCCGTCGTCCCCTCCTCCAAAAGCCGCGCGACCTGCATGGTCAGGGTCGAGCCGCCCGAGACGACGCGCCTGTTCCACAGCGCCTGCACCGCCGCCCGCAGCACCGACCGCGGATCCACGCCCGCATGGTCGCGGAACCGCTTGTCCTCATAGGCCAGCAGCATCTTGAGATAGAGCGGATCGACCTTGTCCGGCGGCAGCGCCAGCCGCCAGCGGCCATCGGCGACCGTATAGGCGCGCAGAAGGTCGCCCTTGCGGTCCAGAACCTCGACCGACATTTCCAGCGCCAGGGGCGGCAGCACGGTGGCGTCGATCCAGCGGTCGAACCGGTCGCGGCCCAGCGCGGCGAGCCAGAGGCCCACCGCCAGAACGATGATCCAGCGCGCGCGCATGATCAGAGACCCCGTCCCGGGCTTGCCCCGGGACCCCGTGCAATTCCCGGCGCAGCACCCGAATGAGAGTGAGGCCCCGGATCAGATCCGGGGCGATTCAGGCCGGATCCGGTCGCGCACCCTCCCCTCTCCACCGGGGGGAGGGGAGGCGCATATGCCCGCGCGTGGATCATGATCACTTCGTGATCGTCACCTCGCCCGTCTCGCTCCGCGCGCGGAAGTCGGGCCGGTACATGTCCTCGACCGAGGCCGCCGCATGGTGGAACGTGCCGGGCGACACCGCGCGGACCACATAGGCCAGCTTGAACGGCTGGTCAGACTGCCAGTCCACCGCGGTGATGAACCGGTCCTGCCGGAACTCGGAATGCGCCACCTCGTTCAGCGTATCCAGCCAGCCCAGTTCCGAGGTCGAGCCTGCCGACATCAGGTTCGGGTTGTCGATCTCGAACCCCGCCGGAAGCGGGTCCGAAACAATCAGCCGCGCCTCGCCATAGTCGAAGGGCTTGACCTCCAAGACCGTCACCAGCCGCGTTCCCGCCGCCACGCTGTCCAGCGCGACTTCCTCGCCGGACATCGTGTAGTAGGTCCGCGTGATGGCATAGCCGTTGCCGCCCGCCGGTTCCGGTTCCGACGGCACGCCATAGGTGGTGACGGTGACGGTCGTATCCGCCCCGTCGTTCTTCACCACCACCGGCGTCACGGCGCCTGCATCCAGCACCCGCACCAGCGGCCCCTCTGCGGGTTTGCCATCGATGGTCACGCCCTCGGCCCCCGGCCGGTCGATCAGCGCATTGGTGGCCAGCAAGGCCCAGGTCGCCTCCTGCGTCGACAGGTTGCGGCCCTGCACGGCGATCCGGTTGGTCAGCGCCTCGCGGTCCACGGCCTGGCTACCGGCCTCCACCGCCAGCGTCAGCAGGGCCGCCGCGTCGCGGTAGCGGGTGCCATAGTCCACCCGCCAGATCTGGCCCTGTTCCGGCTCCAGCGACTCCATCTTCGCCACGGCCTTGCGGAACATCGCATCCGCCCGCGCCTGGTCGCCATAGGACGCCAGGGCCGCGCCCAGCTGCGCCTGCGCGATGGGGGTGGAGAAATCGTCCCCCTTCACGTCGGCATAGTAGCGCAGGTCGCCGATCGCCGCCGCGCCCTCGCGGGCCAGCACCATCAGCGCATAGGCCAAGGCCTCGCCGCCGCCGTTGACCTGGTTCGAGAAGTCGGGCGCGTAGTTCACCTGGTTGCGCAGGTTGGCAAGCGCGTTCTTGAACGCCAGGTCCGGCACCTGATAGCCCTGCGCCTTCGCCCGGCTCAGGAAGTCGGTGACATAGGCGTCGAGCCAGAAGTCGCCCTCGCCCGGACCCCAGAGCCCGAAGCCGCCGGTCGCGGATTGGTTGGCCAGAATCTCGACCACCGCGTCGTCGATGCGCTTCTGGATGTCCTCGGCACCCTTCAGCTCCATCACCCGCGCCACCTGATCGAAGTAGAGGAGCGGCAGCGCGCGCGAGGTCATCTGCTCGGTGCAGCCATAGGGATAGCGGTCGAGCGCGGCGAGCAGCCCCGGCGCGTTCAACCGCGCCAAGGGACCAACCGCCATCGTCGCCTTGCCCGAGCCCGGCACCAGCCCGGCGAAGACATTCTCGTCGAAGGTAAAGCTCTGGCCCGTTTTCAGTTCCAGCCGCGAAACCCTTGCGACCTCGGGGTCGTTCACCTGCACCGGCACGGTCAGCGTCTTCTTCAACACCTTGCCGTCCGGCGTGGTCAGGCCGACCTCGATGGTCTGGATCCCGACCGCGCCCGCCGTCACCGGCACCTCGAAGACCGCCTTGGCCTTGTCGCCGAGGTCGAAGCCCGAGGGCACCTCGCCCAAAGTCAGGCCGTTCGCCGTCACGTCCAGCCCCATCCGGCCCGAAGGCCCGGTGGCATGGACGATCTCCAGCAGCAGCCGCGAGCTATCTCCCGGCGACAGGAAGCGCGGCACGCTGGCCGTCACCACCACCGGATCGCGCACCAGCACGTCGGCCTGCGCCTGCCCGACGCCGGTCTTGCTCCACGCCACGGCCATCACCTTCACCGTGCCGTTGAAGCTGGGCAGGTCGAAGGACGCCCGCGCATAGCCATCGGCCCCCACCGTCACCGGCCCGGTGAAATAGGCCACCAGCTCCTCTGTGGGAGGCGGCGCCTGCAGCCGAGCCTGCGCGCCCGCGTCGCCGCCGGAGCGGACCTCGCCGGTCGCCCCGTTCAGCCCGTCGATCAACCGGCCATAGATGTCGCGGATGCCCACGCCCAGCCGCCGCTGGCCGAAGTAATAGTCGCTGGGGTCCGGGGCCTTGAACCCGGTCAGGTTCAGGATGCCCACGTCAACGGCGGCGATGGTGACATAGGCGGTTTCACCCGCCGTCACGCCATCCACTTTCACCGCCACGTCCAGCGGACCGCGCGGCGCGGCTTCCGCCGCAACCTCGACCTTGGTCGCCAGGGCCCGCGCGCCCGGATCAATCGACACATGGGTCAATCCCAGGGCCCGCGCCGGATTGCGGCCCGCCGCCACGTCCATCGGCCGCAGGACCGAGGCCGTCACATAGACCCCCGCACCCCATTCGTCCGTGACCGGAAGCTGGATCAGATTCTCGCCTTCCTTAACCTCGACCGCCTGCATCGCGACCAGCCGGTTCGACAGCACCGTCACCAGCGCCGTCCCCGCCGCGCGCGGCACGATCCGCAAGGTCGCGGTGTCGCCCGGCTTGTAGGCGGGCTTGTCCAGCGACAGTTCCAGCGTGTCGGGCGTCGCCGAGGCATCGGCGGGCGCATACCAGCCCGCGTAGAACTGCGTCGACGTCGCGGCCTTGCCGCCGTCCGACCGTTCCACCAGCAGCTCATAGGTGCCCCAGTCCACGTCCGCGGCGATCTCCACCGGCGCGGTGCCGGTCGTCGCTTCGCCCTCGGCCACGATGGAGCGGCTCACCACCGGCTCCCAACTCCAGTTGCCGTAGCTCTGGTACCACTGATAATCGTAGTCCACGCGGGACACCGTCCACTTGACCGGCAGCGCGACAGCCGCATCCTGATCGACCGCGATGATCTGGAACCGCGCCTCGCCGCCCTCGGGGGCCACCCCGTCGAACAGCGGCTTCACCCCGATCATCGGATCGGCCGAGGAGACCGTCTTCGTCACCTGACGCTCGACCGGGCGACCCGAGCCTTCGGCGACCCGGATCGTCACCCGCGCTTCCAGCGGGCGATGCGGGTCCTCGATCATCGGCAGGTAGACCGGGAGGGTGGCGTTGCCCGCCTCGTCGGTCTCGGCCCCGTTCAGCGAGTCCATCTGGGCGCTGAAGGGCTGGTCATGGCGTCCGAAGACATAGCCGGGGAAAGCCTCAAGCCCCGCCGCCGCACGCAGCAGCACCTCGCCCTCGATGGCAAGCCCCGCGCCGGGGGCGCCGAACAGATAGCGCGCCGCCACCGTCAGATCGACCGCCGAGTCGCGCCCGACGAACAGCGGCTCGTCCGCCAGCGTCAGGTCGAAATCAATGCGTTCCGGCAGGAAATCCTCGACCAGGAAGGTCTTCGACGCCAGCGCCGGGGCTTCCAGATCGGCATACATCTCCAGCCGCCAGACCCCGCGCGGGGCCGATCCGGCGATGGGCAGGCTGAACACATGCCCGCCCGCGCCCTGATCCTCGACCAGTTGCCGCGAATATTCCACGCCATCGGGGCGCGACAGCACCGCCGTCAGCGGCAGGCCTTCCACCGCCGCCTGCTCGGCATCGCGGGCCAAAGCGGTGACATAGACCGTCTCGCCCGCGCGATAGGCGCCCCGGTCGGTCGTCACGAACACATCCACCGGCGGCGCGGCCTCGCGGCCTTCCACCCCCCGGTCGGACAGGTCGAACTCCGGGTCGGTCAGCGACAGGAAGGCGATGTCCGTCGTCCCGTCCTTGACCACCACCATCGCCGGGGCGCTGCCCCCGGTGCCGCGCGTCAGCCCCGCATCGAAGCGGGCATAGCCCTGCTCATCGGTCACAGCCGTCCCCAGCACCGTATTGGCGCGGTTCAGCAGTTCCACCGTCACGCCGGTCTTTGCCTCTGCCGTCCCCAGTGCGCGGACGAAGACATGCAGCCCGTCCACCCCCGACATCGTGGTGACGCCAAGGTCCGAGATCACGAACCACTGCCAGCCCGGCGGAATATTGTAGGGGTCCACCCCCGGCACTTCCGCCTTCAGCGCATAGATCCCCGCCGGAAGCCCGTCCAGCGCCTCGCCCAGAGGCAGGCGGGTGGTGACGTCCTTGTTCACCTCCTGCGCCACATTGGCATGGCCTTTCCACAGCGCCTCGCCCACCGTGTCGGCGAAATATTCCTCGGAATAGACGTTGATCGGCGCGCCGAAGTAATAGTCCTGGATCGAGCGCAGCAGGTTCCGGTCCGTCACGCGGTAGAGCGTCAGGTCCAGCTTCTCGGTGTTCACCGTCTCGACCGGCAGCGCCGGTTCGCCCGCCTTCGGCAGCACATAGCCACGCCCGGGGAACTTCACCCCCGGTGCGCGGTCGCGGATGTACTGCGTGACATCGACCGACTTGGCCATCACCTGCCCGTCCGCCGCGGGCAGCCCCTCGCGGAACGTCACGGTATAGCGCTTGCCGTGCTCCAGCCCGGTCACGCAAAGCTGCCGCCAGCCGCCGTTCTCCACCGCCATCCCGGCGTCGGGAAGCTTGACGAAGTCGGAATAATCCACGCCCGAGGCCGCCAGATCCTCGCTGAACGTCGCGCAGATGCGCGGACGCGCCAGGTCGGACTGGACCTGCGTCTCGCTGATCCGGAAGCCGTATTTCCCGATCGCATCGTCCAGCAACGCCGCCGTATCCGTCCGCGCCTGCAAGGACTGCGCCAGCCGCAGCGCGCTGACGGTATCCCGCCCGCGCCCGTTCCGCTCCAGCACGTCGCCCATCGTCAGCAGGATCGTGTGCCGCAGCGCCGGGCTTTCCGCCCGGAGGTAGGCGTTGATCGAGGACAGGAAGGCCTGGTTGAAGAAATAGCCCGACTGGTTCGAATCGGCGATCCCCGCCTGCAGCTGCCGCCGCGCGAATTCGCCCCAGGTCGCCGCGTCATCGGTCAGGTTCAGCGCTGCCCCGGTATAGGCCGCCGCCCCCGCCCAGTCGCCCCGCGACTCGGCCTCCGAGGCCGCCGCCAGATGCTCCTCCGCCGACCACGGCCCCGTGGTGTGCTGCCGCCCAAGGCCTTGCGCCTGGTCGAAGGCGGGCTGGATGTCCCAGTCCGGCAGGAAGGCAAGCTCTGCCCGCCGCGCTTTCGCCGCCTCGCGCAGCGCCTTGTCCGCCTCGATCACCTTGGCCGAGAAGGCGCCCGCGAAATATCCCCCCTCGCCGGGCGAGTTCTTCACGAAGCACGACCCGTTCCGGGTGTTGTAGACATAGGCCGTGCACCGCGCGTTGGTCGTGCAGGCGCGCTCGCAGGCCTCGATGGTGGTGTCGAAGATCGACGCGATGTCCCCGCCCGGCAGGTCCTGGTCCTGGGTCACGACGAATCGCCGCTCGGGGATCAGGTCCTGCGCCGAAGCCAGCCCCGCACCGCCCAGGAAAACCGCCGCAATCGCCGCCTTCAGAAACCACCGCATCTAAAATGCCTCCCGTTTGATTGGCGAAACTGTCGCATGCCCAGCCACAGAATGGCAAGCGCACCCCAATCCCTTCGACGTTAAGCCTTGGTTCATCTTGGCTTGCGAGGCTAGTCGCGAAAACCGGATGTTGCGGCCCGCCGCGCCCCGGACAACAGGCAGAATGTCGGCTGGGAAGCGATGGATCTTTCGGAACGTCTGTTCAGGGAACGGCGCGCGCGGCTGGCGGCCGAACGCCTTCTGGAACAGAAAAGCCGGGAGCTGTTCGCCGCCAACGAAAAGCTTGCCATCCACGCCCGGTCCCTCTCGGACCAGATCGTCGAACAGCGCCAGGTGGTGAAATCCGCGCTGTCACAGGCCGAGGTGCTAAAGGACCAGAATCTCCGCTTCGTCGAAGACCTCGACCGCGCCCATACCGCCGCCGTCATGGCCGAACGCCGGCTGTGGGACGCGCTGGAAACCATCAACGACGGATTCGCCGTCTTCGACAGCGCCAAGCGCCTCGTCAGCGCCAATGCAGCCTGGCTTGGCCCCTTCGGCCAAATCATCGCCCCCGGCTGCCCCTATGAAGACATCATCCGCCAGTCCGCCGAAACCATCATCGATCTCGGGGACGAATCCCCCGATGATTTCACCGCCCGGATGCTCGCCCGGATCGAGGGCGACCCGATCGAACCCGTCACCCTGAAACTGCGCAACGGCACCTGGGTCAAGGTCCAGGAACGCCGCGCCCGCGATGGCGATCTCGTCTGCCTCGCCATCGACATCACCGAACAGATGCGCATCTGGGCCGCCATCGACGTCCTGCCCGATGCCTTCGTTCTCTTTGACCGGGAGGAACGTCTTTTGGCCTGCAATCAACGGTATCGCGAAATGTTCCCTGACTCCGCCCCCATCATGCAGCCGGGCGTCACCTTCGAGGATCTCCTGCGCCACGGGTTGCAGAACGGCCATGTCCCCGATGCCGTCGGGCGCGAGGAGGACTGGTTGGCCGACCGGCTCGCCCATTTCCGCGCCGCCGACACCATCGCGGAAAACACGCTCGCCAATGGCAGGGTGGTGCTGGAATCGGACCATGTCACCCCGGATGGCGGCCGGGTCGGTCTGCGCACCGACATCACCACGATCCGCGAGCAGCAGGCCCAGCTGGAAGCCGCCCGCCAGGCCGCCGAGGCCGCGAACCGCGCCAAATCCGCTTTCCTTGCCAACATGAGCCACGAAATCCGCACCCCGATGAACGGCGTCGTCGGCATGGCCGAGCTTCTGTGCGACACCGCGCTTTCCGAAGAACAGCGCCTGTTTGCCGAAACCATCCGCTCCTCGGGCGAGGCGCTTCTGGTCATCATCAACGACATCCTCGACTATTCCAAGATCGAGGCGGAACGCCTGACGCTGCGCCCCGAGCCCTTCGATCTGGAACGCACGATCCATGAGGTGACGATGCTCCTGCAGCCCCGCGCGCGGGAAAAGGGCATCGACCTGATGATCGACTTCGACATGTTCCTGCCCACCCGCTTCATCGGCGATCCGGGACGCTTGCGGCAGGTGCTGACCAACCTGATCGGCAATGCGGTGAAGTTCACCGAAAAGGGCCATGTCCTGACCCGCGTGGTGGGGGTGGAGGAAGGCGAGGGCACCCAGACCCTGCATGTCACGGTGGAAGACACCGGCATCGGCATCGCGCCGGACTACCTCGACCACATCTTCGGCGAGTTCAACCAGGTCGAGGACAAGCGCAACCGCAAGTTCGAGGGCACCGGGCTGGGTCTCGCCATCACCCGCCGCCTGATCGAACATATGGGCGGCGCGGTCTGGGTCGACAGCGATGTCGGCACCGGCTCCAGCTTCGGCTTCCGCGTGACCCTGCCGGTGGCCGAGGATGCGGCCCCGGTGCAGGTGCCGGTCGCCGTGAAGCGCGTCATCGCCGTCGACGACCAGTTCATCAACCGCACCATTCTGGAACGCCAGCTCGCCCCCTGCGGGATCGAGGTCACGCTCTGCCGCTCGGGTGCCGAAGTGCTGGAGCGTCTGGCCGAAGACCCCGCCTATGACGTGGTGCTGACCGACCATGCCATGCCCGAGATGGACGGGGTCCAGCTTCTGGACCATATCCGCGTCGCGGGGCATAAGCTGCCGGTGATGCTGCTGTCGTCCAACCCCATGGGCCTTGGCAATCTCGCGCATGACTTCGCCGCGATCCTGCAAAAGCCGATCCTGCGCTCGGACCTCTATCGCCACCTCCAGGGCCTGACCGCACCGGCCCCGATCGAGCCTGCCGCCCTCCCGCCGCTCCTTTTGACCGAGCGGCGCCAGATGCGGGTGCTGGCGGCCGAGGACAACCGGACCAACCAGCTGGTGTTCCAGAAGATGGTCCGCGACATGGATCTCGACCTGCGCTTTGCCGACAACGGCCGCATCGCGGTTGAGATGTTCGGAAGCTTCCAGCCCGACCTGATCTTCATGGACATCTCGATGCCCGAGATGGATGGCAAGGAAGCCGCCCGCACCATCCGCTCGCTGGGCTCGCAGGTTCCCATCGTCGCGCTGACCGCCCATGCAATGGAAGGCGATGCCGAGGCGATCCTCGCCGCCGGGATCGACCGCTACCTGACGAAACCGCTGCGCAAGACCGCCATCGAAGGTGCGCTGGCCGAATACTGCCCGCCCGAGGCGCGCCCGCCAGTCGCGGTCGCCGAAAACGCCGCCTGAGCACGATCCTTCTGCGAAGGATCGTGCCCGAACGGGCTGCTGGCAATCCTTTCCAGATCGTTACCGCCCGCGCTCAAGTCATTGATTTCATTACATCGAAAAACCTGCCCGCGCGCGGGCAGCCCGGCCTCACCCCTCGCGCAGGACCGTCAGGAAGGCCTCCCCGAACCGCTCCACCTTGGCGTCCCCCATCCCCTGGATCGCCACCAGCTCCCCCAGGGTCGAGGGTCGCCGCTCGGCAACCGCCCGCAGGGTCGCGGGCGAGCAGGTCATATATTTCCCCGTCCCGTCCTCGCCCCGCGCCAGCGCAAGCTGAACCTCGGCCAGCCGGTCGAACAGCGCCCCCTCCGGCCGCCCGGCCAACCGCATCCGGGCCGGGTGCAGCCCCTCCGCCGCCCCGGTGATCACCTCCAGGAAGGCCGCGCCGTAGCTTTCCAGCTTCTTCGCCCCGACCCCGGTGATCCCGGCCATCTGGTCCAGCGTGGCGGGCTTTCTCTCCGCCATCTCGATCAGCGTCTTGTCGGGAAAGACCACATAGGCCGGCACATTCTGCGCCTCGGCCAGTGCCCGCCGCTTCGCCTTCAGAAGCGCGAGGAGGCCCATATCCTCCTCGGCCACCTGGGCGCGGACCACCGGCTCCCGCTCCCCCGCCGCCGCGACCGTATCGCGCCGCAGCGTCACGCTCGCCTCGCCCCGCAGCACGGGCCGCGCCGCTTCCGTCATCCGCAGCGCGCCGTGGCGGTCGGGATCGGGACGGACCAGATCGCGCCCCATCATCTGCCGGAAGACCGCGCCCCAGGCGGGTTTCGACAGCTCACGCCCCACAGCGAAGGTGGGAAGCTGGTCATGCCCCTTCTCCCGCACCTTCTGGGTCGCCGAGCCGGTCAGGATGTCGATCAGATGCCCGGCCCCGAACCACTCCCCCGTGCGCAGGATCGCCGACAGCGCCTTCCGCACAGCCTCGGTCGCGTCGAACAGCAGCGCCGGGCGGTCGCAGAGGTCGCAGTTGCCGCAGGGCTCCGCCGCCTCTCCGAAGTATCCGAGCAGCACCTGGCGGCGACAGCCCAAAGCCTCGGCCAGTCCCAGCAGCGCGTTCAGCCGGGCGTGATCGGCGGCCTTGCGGTCGGGCGGGGCGGCGCCCTCGTCGATCTGGCTCCGCCGCAGGCGGATGTCGTCGGGGCCGTAGAGGGTCATCGTCTCGGCGGGCGAGCCATCGCGGCCCGCGCGGCCGATTTCCTGGTAATAGCCCTCGATCGACTTCGGCAGGTCGGCGTGGGCCACCCAGCGGATGTCGGGCTTGTCGATACCCATGCCGAAGGCGATGGTCGCCACCACGATCAGCCCGTCCTCGCGCTGGAAGCGGGTCTCGACCCGGCGGCGTTCGTCGGCCTCCATCCCGCCATGATAAGCCACAGCCTCGTGCCGCGCCTCGCGCAGCGCCTGGGCCAGGGTTTCGGTCTTGGCCCGGGTCGCGCAATAGACGATGCCGGACTGGCCCCGACGGGCGGCGGCGAAGCGCAGGATCTGCTCGCGCGGCTTGTCCTTGACGGCGAAGGCCAGATGGATGTTCGGCCGGTCGAAGCCGCGCAGGAAGGTGACGGGAGGCTCACCGTCGAAAAGGCGGGTGACGATCTCGGCCCGCGTCTCTTCGTCCGCCGTGGCGGTGAAGGCGGCCAAGGGCACCCGCAGGCTGCGGCGCAGTTCGCCGATCCGCAGGTAGTCGGGGCGGAAGTCGTGGCCCCACTGGCTGACGCAATGCGCCTCGTCCACCGCGATGAGGCTGCACTTCGCCCGCCTGAGAAGCGCCAGCGCCCCAGCCGAGGCCAGCCGCTCCGGCGCCATGTAGAGGAGCTTGAGCCGCCCGTCGTCGATGGCGGCGAAGACCTCTTCCGTCTCTTCCCCGGTATTGCCCGAGGTCAGCGCCCCGGCCTCCACCCCCGCCGCCCGCAAGGCGCGGACCTGGTCGCGCATCAGCGCGATCAGCGGCGAGATGACGACTGTCACCCCATCCCGGCACAAGGCGGGCAGCTGGAAGCACAGCGACTTGCCGCCGCCGGTTGGCATGATGGCCAGGGTGTTGCGCCCCTCCAGCACCGATTGCACGATCTCGGCCTGGCCGGGGCGGAAGTCCGGGAAGCCGAAGACCGAATGCAGAAGCTGCGCTGCGCCGTCCACGCCGCGGCTCAGAGGAAGGCGGCGACGTTGTTCCGCAGGACGATCTGCAAGGCGTAGATCGCGATCAGCACCACCAGCGGCGCGAGGTCGAGGCCCCCCATCGGCGGCAGGATCCGGCGGACGGGGGTGTAGATCGGTTCCAGCAGCCGGTTCAAAGCATCCCAGATCTGGCGGACCAGCGGCTGGCGGATGTTCAGCACCTGGAAGTTGACCAGCCAGCTCATGATCACCTGCGCCAGGATCAGGAACTGCGCCACCTGCAGGATCAGCATCAGGATCTGGTAGAGCGAGGTCATCGGGCACTCCATCTGGATTTCGCCACAGGTAACGGCAGGACCGGCCAAGGGCAATGGCTTCCGCAGCGTTCCGCTTGACGAAGCGTCGATGCCGCGCCAGTCCGGGCGCGGAACCCGGAGGCCCAGATGTATCCTTTCCTGCGCATGTTCAAGGAACTGGCCCGCGCGAGGTCGATGCCGCCGCTCGGTCTTTTCGATACCCATGTCAGCCATCACTTGTGCTGGCCCTGGGACCTGGACCCCTGGGTCGAGTTGAATAACGGGCGCACGCTGACGATTTACGACCTGGGGCGCCTGCCGCTTGGTGCACGCACCGGCATCCACGGTATCCTGAAGGCGAAGGGCTGGGGGATGACGGTGGCGGGCTCTTCGATCCGCTACCGGAAGCGGGTGACGGTGTTCTCGAAGCTCACGACCTACAGCCGCTGCCTCGGCTGGGACGACCGCTTCCTCTACATGGAACAGTCGATGTGGAAGGGCCGAGACTGCACCTCGCAGGTGCTGATCCGGTCGGCCATCGTGTCGAAAGCCGGGATCGTGCCGCCGCCGGAACTGGCGAAGGCGGCAGGGGTTTCGACCGAAAGCCCGGACCTGCCGGGCTGGGTCAAGGCCTGGATCGCCGCGGATGCCACCCGGCCCTGGCCGCCCGAGCGCCAGGCCTGATCGGCGGTCGTCGCCACCCGGCATAGCCTTCGCTTGCGCCGCCCCGCGTTTCCGGGTTCACTTCGCTTAAAAAACAGGGGGCAGGCATGGCGAGCGCACGGCAGCGGATCTGGGGCTGGTATTTCTTCGACTGGGCCAGCCAGCCCTACAACACACTGCTTCTCACCTTCATCTTCGGCCCCTACTTCACCGAGATCGCCATCGGCTACTACCTGGGCGAGGGGCTTGACCCCGATGCCTCGGCCGCTGCGGCGCAAAGCTTCTGGGGCTGGGGCATCGCCGCGAGCTCCGTGGTGATCGCCATCCTTGCCCCGATCCTGGGGGCCATGGCCGACAGCACCGGGCGGCGGCTGATCTGGGTCTGGATCTTCTCGGCCTTCTACGTCGTGGGCGCCTGGGCGCTGTGGTGGGTCGCGCCCGGCGGTGAGCTCGACGTGCTGATCTGGGCCGTTGCGTTCTTCGGCATCGGCTTCATCGGGATGGAATTCGCGACCATCTTCACCAACGCGCTGATGCCCAGCCTGTCGGACCATGACGAGCTTGGCGCCATTTCCGGCTCGGGCTTCGCGTTCGGCTATCTCGGCGGGCTTGTCGCCCTTGTCGTCATGCTGGGCATCTTCGTGGCCAATCCAGAAACCGGGACAACCTATCTTGGCCTGCCCCCGCTGCTGGGCGAAGACGCGGAGACCCAGATCGGGACCCGGTTCGTCGGCCCGTTCACCGCGCTCTGGTACATCCTTTTCATGATCCCCTTCTTCCTTTGGGTGAAGGAACCCCGCACCGCCGCCGCGCATATCGGGCTTGGCCGCGCCATCGGACAGGTCAAGGAAATGCTGGTCTCGCTGCGCTACCGCGACAGCCTGAAGGCGTATCTTCTGTCCTCGCTTCTCTACCGCGATGCGCTGAACGCGCTTTATGCCTTTGGCGGCGTCTACGCGAAGGGCGTGCTGGGCTGGAGCATCGGGCAGATCGGAATCTTTGGCATCGTCGGGGCGGCGGCGGCGGTGATCGCCTCGTGGATCGGTGGCAAGATCGACCGGGCGCTGGGACCTAAACCTGTGATCGCCGCCTGCATCGTGGTGCTGATCCTCGTCTGCGCGGTGCTGGTCGGGATGACGCGCGAACAGGTCTGGGGCATTCCGCTTGACCCGGCGGGCAAGGCCTCGGACGACATCCTCTTCCTCTGCGGCGCGCTGATCGGCGCGGCGGGCGGCGCCTTGCAGGCGGCAAGCCGGACGATGATGGTGCGCCACACCACGCCGGATCGCGCGACCGAAGCGTTCGGTCTGTTCGCCCTGTCGGGCAAGGTCGCAAGCTTCATCGCGCCCGCGCTCATCGCGCTCGTCACCGGGATCAGCGGATCGCAGCGCATCGGCTTTTCGCCGCTGATCGTCCTGTTCCTCCTCGGACTGGTCCTGCTAGTCTGGGTCCGGCCGAAAGGAGAAATGCCCGCATGACCCTGACCCGCGTTTTCCTGCTGTCGCTGCTTCTTGCAGCGCCGGCTCAGGCCGAGAAGCTGGCCAACAAGCTGTTCGGGGCGATGCAGGCGCCCTCGGCCCAGGATGCCATGCCCATCGGCAGCTATGCCAAGGGCTGCGCCGCCGGGCTGGTGGAATTGCCCGAGACCGGGCCGACCTGGCAGGCAATGCGGCTGTCGCGACATCGCAACTTCGGCCAGCCGGTGATGGTCCAGTTCCTGATGGACCTTTCGGCCACGGCGCGCGAGATCGGCTTCGGCAAGGGGCTTTACATCGGCGATATCAGCCAGCCGCGCGGCGGGCCGATGACCTCGGGCCATGCCAGCCACCAGATCGGGCTGGACGCCGACATCTGGATGCTGCCGCCGCGCAGCCTGAGCCTGAGCGCGGCGGAACGCGAGGCGATCAGCTCGATCCCCGTCCGCTCGGCCGACCAGCGGTCGGTGACGGAGAACTGGACGAAGGTCCACCGCGAATTGCTGAAGCAGGCCGCGCTCGACCCGCGCGTCGACCGCATCTTCGTGGCGGCGGCGGTGAAGATCGAGATGTGCCGCACCGCCAAGGCCCGCGACAAGAAGTGGCTGCAGAAGATCCGGCCCATCGCCGGGCATGACACGCATTTCCATGTCCGCCTGAAATGCCCCAAGGGCGCGCGGCTGTGCGAGACGCAAAGCCCCACGGTGGCCGAGCTGTCGAAAGGCGGCGACGGCTGCGACGACACGCTGATGTGGTGGGTGACCGACTACCTGAACCCGCCGAAGGCCGATCCGAACAAGCCGAAGGACGAGGAAGCGCCCAAGAAGAAGGGGCCGCGCGAATTCACCATGGCCGACCTGCCGAAGCAGTGCAAAGCCGTGCTGGCCTCGGACTAGGTTGACTTGAGCTTTCCATCGGCATAGATCGCGCCCGCCCCCATTCCGGGGGCCAAGTCTCCGCGACCTTGTCAAAACGGAAAACCGAATGCGCATCCTTCTGCCCGGCGTCATCGCCATGGCGATCATCGTCGTCGCCTCGAACATCCTTGTGCAATATCCCCTGGGGGCCTTCCTCACCTGGGGCGCCTTCACCTACCCCTTCGCCTTCCTGGTGAACGAGATCGTGAACCGCTTCGAAGGCTCTGCCGCCGCCCGCAAGGTGGTGCTGGCGGGGTTTCTGACCGGGATCGTCTGTTCCTTCATCGGCACGCAGATCCAGGGCGAGTTCGGCCCGTTGGTCACCTTCCGCATCGCGCTTGGCTCGGGCACGGCTTTTCTTGCGGCCCAGCTTCTGGACATCACCATCTTCAACCGCTTCCGTCGGGGCCTGTGGTGGAAGGCGCCGCTGATCTCGCCGGTGATTTCCTCCACCCTCGACACCGCGATCTTCTTTACCATCGCCTTCTCGGCCACGCTGAGCCTTCTGGAACCCGGCGTCGATACCTCCTGGGCCACTCAGCCGGCACCGCTTCTGGGCTTTGGGTCCGAGGCACCGTTCTGGGTTTCGCTGGCGATGGGGGACTGGCTGGTCAAGCTTCTGCTTGCCGTGGTGGCATTGTTGCCTTTTCGATTGGCACTCGCGAAGCTTGCCACAAGGGTTGCGTGATTTGTTTTGACAAACACAAAATCTGTGTCACGCTCCCCCTATCGGCAACCATTTGAAAGGAGGTGATCCAGTGTCTAGAGTGATATTGGAGAGAGGTGTCGGGACAGTCGGAGGGCGTATTTTCTAAGGGCAGCCCCTGGAAAATAAACCACCGATTGGATTTGGATGCCTAACTGGCCCATCTCCTTGGATCTCGGAAAGGGTTGCCTGAGCAGGGCAACCCTTTCTCTATTTCTCCCGCCCCGATACACAATTCTTCTGCGAAGAATTGAGCCCGCCCTGTAACCCGATCTGACCCATGCTGCATGTCACCGAAACCCTTGCCATCGCCGAATGGGAACTCAGCGAAAGCTTCATGCGGGCCTCCGGCCCCGGCGGGCAGAACGTCAACAAGGTCTCGACCGCCGTCGAACTGCGCTTCGAGGCGGAAAGGTCGCCACATCTGGCGCCCGGCGTGAAGGCGCGGCTGAAGAAGCTGGCCGGACGGCGCTGGACCACCGAAGGCGCGATCGTGCTTCAGGTCGACGAAACCCGCAGCCAGGCCCGCAACCGCGACATCGCGCGGGAAAGGCTGGTCGAGATGATCCGCGCCGCGCTGGTCGCGCCGAAACGGCGGATCGCCACCAAACCGACGCTGGGCAGCCAGCGCCGCCGGATCGCGGCGAAGACCCAGCGGGGCGAGGTCAAGGCGCTGCGCGGCAAGGTGGGTGACGAAGAATGACTCCGCTCGAATCCGCCGCCCAGGCCTGGGGCGCCCGCGTCATCCGCACCCTGCGTGACCGCGAGAACCACGTCTGCGAATGCATCCTGCCCTCGGGAGACCGCGCCGCGCTGCGTCTGCATCGGGCGGGCTACCAGTCGTCCGCCGCGATCCGGTCCGAATTGTGGTGGTGCGCCGAACTGGCCCGCGCGGGCCTGCCAGTCCCCGCCGCCCTGCCCGCGCTGGACGGGCGGCTGCTGGTGCCGCTGGCCGATGGCCGCCACGCCTCGGTCATCGCCTGGATGGACGGCGAGGCTTTGGGCGAGGCGGCGAAGCCCTTCACCCACCCGCTGCCCGAGGTTCTGGACGCCTACCACTCCCTCGGCCAGCTTCTGGCCCGCGTTCACCGGACGACCGACCGGCTGGCCCTGCCCGACGGCTTCACCCGCCCGCGCTGGGATCTCGATGGCCTGGTCGGTGAGCAGCCGCACTGGGGCCGCTTCTGGGAGCATCCCACCGCCGCCCCAGACCAGCGCGCCGCCCTGATCCGCGCCCGCGATGCCCTGCGCGAACGCCTGTCCGGCGAACTCGGTCTGATCCACGCCGACGTCCTGCGCGAAAACGTGCTGGTGAACGGCCATTCGGTATCGCTGATCGACTTCGACGATTCAGGCTTCGGCTTCCGGCTTCATGACCTCGGCACCGCTCTGGTGCAGACGGTCTACCTCCCGGAGCAGCCGCAGCTTCGTGCCGCGCTGATGGCGGGCTATGGCACCACCGACGAAGCGATGGTCCAGGCCTTCACCCTGGCCCGCACGCTGGCCTCGGTCGGCTGGACCATGCCCAGGCTGCAAGCCGATGACCCGATTCACAAAAGCCACCTGGCCCGGGCCGTCATGGTCGCCAAACAGGTTCTCTGACCCGCGTGACACTCATGTAACAGATTGCGGAAACTTTTGTGAACGGCTAGTCGAAGCGCCGAACGCAAGTCCACGCCCGGAGAGTCGCCATGTTCAAGCTGATCAAGGCCATCATGCCGCGGTCGGACAATTTCTTCGACCTGTTCGAGGCGCAGGCCAGGAAGGCGCAGGAGGCGGCGCAGACCCTGCGGGCGATCCTCGACGGCGGTCCTGACACGGCAGACAAATGCGCGCGGCTGTCGACACAAGAGGAAGAGGCCGACCAGATCAGCTATGAGGTGATGCAGTCGATCCGCCGCAGCTTCATCACCCCCTTCGACCGGTCGGACATCAAGGCCCTGTCTTCGGCGATCGACGATGCCATCGACCAGATGAACAAGACCGGCAAGACCGTGGGTCTGTATGACGTAGCTAGCTTTCAGCCGAACATGCGGGCGATGGGCGACCGGATCATCATTCTGGCGAACATCGTCGCCGAGGCCCTGCCCCTGATGCGCGACATCGGCAAGAACTCCGGTCGCCTGCACCAGATGGTCGGCGAGATCGGCCGGATCGAGGAACAGTCGGACCAGATGTATGACACCGGGCTGAAGGACCTGTTCAAGTCGACGCCGAAGGACCAGGCGCTGGACTTCGTGATCGGGGCGGAACTGTTCGACCGGCTGGAAAAGGTCTGCGACCGTTTCGAGGACGTGGCCCATGTGATGGGCGACATCGTCATCGAGCATGTGTAGGGCATCGCGATGGATGCCGGAGCGATAACCTTCCTGCTGGTCTTCCTGATCGGCATCGCCTTCCTGTTCGACCTGCTGAACGGCATGCATGACGCCGCGAACTCCATCGCGACCATCGTGTCGACCCGGGTGCTGTCGCCCTTCGTCGCCGTGCTCTGGGCCGCCTTCTTCAACTTTTCCGCCTATTTCATCGGCCACCATTTCGGCTTTGAGGCAAAGGTGGCCTCGACCATCGGCACGGGCCTGATCGACCCCGACATGGTGACGAACGCGGTGATCTTCGGCGCGCTGATGGGGGCCATCGTCTGGAACGTGATCACCTGGCGGCTGGGCATCCCCTCGTCGTCCTCGCATGCGCTGGTCGGCGGGATCATCGGCGCGGGCGTGGCCAAGGCGGGCTTCCCGGCGATTGTCTGGGGCGGCTTGTCCAAGACGCTGGTTGCCATCGTCCTGTCGCCGGTCACCGGCTTTGTTCTTGGCATCCTTCTGGTCGTGCTGGTCAGCTGGCTGTTCCTGCGGGCGAACCCGGCCCGGACCGACGGGCTGTTTCGCAGGCTTCAGCTGATCAGCTCTGCGCTCTACTCGATCGGCCACGGGTCGAACGATGCGCAGAAGACCGCCGGGATCATCGCGGTCCTTCTGTACGCCAACGGCTATTACAAGGAATTCACCGTGCCCGCCTGGGTGGTGCTGTCCTGCTTCACCATCATGGGTATCGGCACCATGCTGGGCGGCTGGCGCATCGTGCATACGATGGGGTCGAAGATCACCCGCCTGACCCCGATGCAGGGCGCCTGCGCCGAAAGCGCCGGCGCG
This sequence comes from Tabrizicola sp., assembly GCF_036781545.1. GTDB lineage: Bacteria > Pseudomonadota > Alphaproteobacteria > Rhodobacterales > Rhodobacteraceae > Tabrizicola. The sequence continues at coordinate 57,756 of NZ_DAIQAT010000004.1, read as the reverse complement.
CTGACCCTGTTCGCGGCGACCTATCTGGGCGTTCCGGTCTCGACCACCCACACGATCACCTCCTCCATCGTCGGCGTCGGGTCCGCCCGCAGGGTGCATGCCGTGCGCTGGGGGCTGGCGAGCCGGATCGTCTGGGCCTGGGTCATCACCATCCCGGCGGCGGCGATCATGGGCGCGCTGTTCTACCGGATCGGCGAGCTGTTCATCGGCACCTGAGGGCAGTCAGACCAGAACCTCCTGCACCTCCTGCTGGCCTACCCCAAAGACCCGCTTGTAACGCTCGATCTCATCCTTCGGGCCCATCGCCTTGGCCGGGTTGTCGGACAGCTTCACCGTCGGCCGCCCGTTCGCCGACAACGCCTTGCAGACCAGGCTGAACGGCGCCAGCGCATCCCCGGCGACCAGCCCGCGGAAGTCGTTCGTCAGCATGGTGCCCCAGCCGAAAGACACCTTCACCCGCCCGTTGAACTGGGCATAGAGCTGTTCGATGGTGTCGACGTCGAGGCCGTCGGAGAAGATCACCAGTTTCTCGCGGGGGTCCTCGCCGCGGTCCTGCCACCAGCGGATCGCGATCTCCGCCCCCTTGGCCGGATCGCCCGAGTCGATGCGGATGCCGGTCCAGCCCGCCAGCCAGTCCGGCGCATTCTTCAGGAAGCCCTCGGTGCCGTAGGTGTCCGGCAGGATGATCCGCAGGTTGCCCTCGTGCTCCTCGTGCCAGTCGGCCAGCACGCGGTAGGGGGCCTGGCGCAGTTCCTCGTCCGAATTGGCCAGGGCACTGTAGACCATCGGCAATTCATGCGCATTGGTGCCGATGGCCTCGATGTCGCGGCGCATGGCGATGCGGCAGTTGGAGGTGCCGGTGAACTTGGCCCCCAGCCCCTCCTGCATCGCCTGGACGCACCAGTCCTGCCACAGGAAGCCGTGCCGACGGCGGGTGCCGAAATCGGCGATCTTCAGCCCGTCGATCCTGCGCAACCGCTCGATCTTCTCCCAGAGCCGGGTCATAGCGCGGGCGTAGAGGACCTGCAACTCGAACTTGCCCATGTCGTTCAGGACGGCGCGGGAGCGCAGCTCCATCAGCACCGCGAGCGCGGGGATTTCCCACAGCATGACCTCGGGCCAGGCGCCCTCGAAAGTCAGCTCGAACTGGCCGTCGCGCTTTTCCAGGTGATAGGCGGGCAGGCGCAGGCCCTCGAACCATTCCATGAAATCTGGGCGGAACATCTGCCGCTTGCCGTAGAAGGTGTTGCCGCGCAGCCAGGTGCTTTCCCCCCGCGTCAGCGAGACGGTGCGGACATGGTCCAGCTGCTCGCGCAGCTCGCCCTCGTCGATCAGGTCGGCGAGGCGGACCTTGGTGGAGCGGTTGATCAGCGAAAAGACAACATTGGTGTCCGGCTTGTTGCGGAAAATCGACTGGCACATCAAGAGCTTGTAGAAGTCCGTGTCGATCAGCGACCGCACGATGGGGTCGATCTTCCACTTGTGGTCCCAGACCCGCGTCGCGATATCCACCATTTACGCCTCCAGCGCGACGCCGGCCGCGCGCATCTTGTCCCGTGCCTCGGCGAGGGAGCCGTTCAGGTCGATGGCCCGCGCGGCGCCTTCCAGCACCGTGGCCTTGAAGCCCAGCCGCGCCGCATCCAGCGCGGAATAGGCGACGCAGTAGTCGGTGGCGAGACCGACCAGCGTCACCGCCGTTACCCCCCGGCTGCGGAGGTAGCCCTCCAGCCCGGTGGGGGTGCGGTGGTCGTTCTCGAAGAAGGCGGAATAGCTGTCGATCTGGGGGCGAAAGCCTTTGCGGACAATCAGTTGCGCGGGATCGGTGCGCAGGTCGGGGTGGAACTCCGCCCCCTTCGTGCCTTGGACGCAATGGGTCGGCCACAGGACCTGCGGGCCATAGGGCATCCGGGTCAGGCTGAACGGCTCGGCCCCCGGATGGTTCGCCGCGAAGGAGGCGTGGTTCGCCGGATGCCAGTCCTGCGTCAGGACGACGGTCGCGAAATCCCCCATCAACCCGTTGATCCGGCTGATGATTTCATCCCCCCCCGCCACGGCCAGAGCGCCGCCGGGGCAGAAGTCGTTCTGCACGTCGATCACGATCAGCGCATCGCTTGCAGGTCTCATAGCGGCCTCCCCCGGGGTCATCCCCCTTGGTTAGGTCCGGGGGCGGGGTGCGTCAAGCGAAGCGCTTGAAATTCCGCGATCTTGGGCGCAAAGGAGGCCATGCTGACCGTTGCCGCTTTGTATCACTTCACCCGCTTCCCCGACCCCGCCGCGCTGAAGCCGGGGCTTCTGGAGGTCTGCGTGGCGCTTGGCGTGAAGGGCTCGCTGCTGCTCGCGCCCGAGGGGATCAACGGCACCATCGCCGGGACGCGCGAAGGTGTGGATGCGGCGCTGGCAGCGGTGCGGGCCTTGCCGGGATGCGACGGGCTGGAGTGGAAGGAAAGCTTCGCGGATTCAATGCCTTTCGGGCGGATGAAGGTGAAGCTGAAGCGCGAGATCGTGACCATGGGGCAGCCGGATGTGGACCCCTTGGCGCGGGTGGGGAACTATGTTTCGGCTGCGGACTGGAATGCGCTGATCAGCGATCCCGAGACCGTGCTGATCGACACCCGCAACGATTACGAGGTCGCCATCGGCACCTTCCGCGGCGCGGTGGACCCCGGCACACGGGCCTTCGGCGAGTTTCCCGACTGGTGGCAGGCGAACCGCGAGCGCTTTGCGGGCAAGCGGGTGGCGATGTTCTGCACCGGCGGCATCCGCTGCGAGAAGTCGACGAATTATCTTCTGGGACAAGGGGTTGACCAGGTCTACCACCTGAAGGGCGGCGTCCTGAAATACCTGGAAGAGGTGCCGGAGGCGGAAAGCCTGTGGCAGGGGCAGTGCTTCGTCTTCGACGACCGGGTGTCGGTCGGACATGGGCTCAAGCCGGGGGGCCTCAAGGTCTGCGGAGCGTGCCGGAGGCCGGTGGTGGCGGAGGATCAGACCTCTCCGGTCTACGAGGAAGGGGTCTGTTGCCCGGCCTGTGCGGGGGAATATTCCGAAGCGGACCGGGCACGGTTTCGGGAGCGGCATCGCCAGATGTTGTTGGCTGCGAAGAGAGGCACGCTACATCTTGGGGCGTAGGATGGTCAATATTGCCCATCCTACGGGAGTTCGCGCACCATCGGGATGACCTTCTCGCCGTAAAGGCGGATGCAGTCCATCAGGTCGGAATGCGGCACCGGGCCGGTGGAGTATTTCATGTCAAACCGCTGGATCCCGAGGGTTTTCACCGTCTTCGCGATCTTCCGCGCCACCGTCTCGGGGCTGCCCACGTAAAGCGCGCCATGGTGGACTTCGGCGAGGTAGCGGTCCTTCGTCACCGGCGGCCAGCCACGCTCGGCCCCGATGCGGCCGAACATCTCGGCATAATGCGGCCAGAGCTTCTCCTGCGCCGCTTCGTCGGTTTCCGCCACGAAGCCGGGGGAATGGACGCCGATGGGCCGCACCGGTTTGCCCAACTGGGCGCAGGCGCGGTGGTAGAGGTCGACGTAAGGCGCGAAGCGGCTGGCGTCGCCGCCGATGATGGCGAGCATCAGTTGCAGGTCCTGCCGCACCACCCGCACCACGCTTTCGGGTGAGCCGCCGACGCCGACCCAGACCGTCATCGGCTGGCCGAGCGGCGGGAAAACCTGCTGGTTTTCCAATGCGCTGCGCGTCTGGCCGGACCAGGTGACACGCGGCTCGCGCAGGAGTTTGGCGAAGAGGTCCAGGCGTTCCTCGAAAAGCTGGTCGTAGTCGTGCAGATCCTGGCCGAAGAGCGGATAGCTTTCGGTAAACGACCCGCGCCCGAGGATCGGCTCGGCGCGGCCGTTCGACAGCGCGTTGAGCGTGGAGAAGCGCTGGAAGACGCGCACCGGATCATCGGTCGACAGCACCGTGACGGCGGTGCCGAGCTTGATGCGATGCGTGCGCCCGGCGATGGCCGCCAGCACGATCTCGGGCGCGGAGATTGCGAAATCGGGGCGGTGATGTTCGCCCAGGCCGATGAAATCAATGCCGATTTCGTCGGCGAGCGTGGCCTGGTCCAGCACCTCGCGCAGAACGCGGTCCATGCTTTGCGGCTGGCCGTCGGGGCCGACCGAGACATCGCCGAACGTATCGAGGCCAAGGGAAATGGGGGTCATGGGAAGCTCCTTTCCGGCCAAGGTAGGGAGAGAGCCGCGACAATTGAATGCGGATTTCGAGAGAGGGGCGGTTCGGCGGCGCACGGGGCGGGCCAAGTGCCTGCGGACGCGGGATTAATTGGCCGGAGCAGGGATAGTTCCGGCATCGGGAGCCGGTATGGAATGCATATGGCTTCCATACATACGCGCGCATGTCCCGGAACCGATTCACCATGGCGGCGAATCGGCAGGCCGGGGCAGGATGGCGGGGAAGGAGACCGACATGACATCACCCGAGAAACTGGCCCTGCAGATGGGCCTCGACATCCCCGACTTCGACCGCGACGGCTATTACGGCGCGGATTACGGCACGATGAAGCCCTTTCACCGGGTGGGGAGCCTTCTGTTCCTGTCGGGCCATGTGGCGCAGAGGGGCGTGGAGATCACCCACAAGGGCCGCCTCGGCCGGGATGTGACGGTGGACGAAGGCTATCAGGCGGCGCGGCGCACGGGGTTGAACGTGCTGGGCGGCATCCGGCAGGCGCTGGGGTCGCTGGACCGGGTGAAGGGGATCGTGCGCAGCCTGAACTTCGTGGTCTGCACACCGGAATTCGAGGAGGTGCATAAGGTGTCCTCGGGCCTGTCGGACCTGTTCGTCGAGGTCTTCGGGCGCGAGCGTGGACTGGGGGGCCGCGCGACGATCGGGGTGATGGCGCTGGCGAACGGCGTCTGCTTCGAGACCTGGGTCACGGTCGAGGTGGAATAGGCGCCTTCTCCCGGATGGGGGAACGACTTCGGCCTCTCCTCGCAGATGGCACCTGTGAGGAGTGACGACGTCGCGGGCGAACAATCAGGGGCAAGTGGCTTGCGGCTTGCCGTGAGGCGACGCGGGCTTGCGGAGCAGGGCCATGGCGCGGGCCAGGACTGCCTGCCACTTCGCGCGTCGCCCGGCGCGAAGGTCGTCCAGATGCGCGGCCCGATGATGCGCGTGGATGTCCCTGGACCGACCGTCGGGATGATGCGGGCCAAGGTGGAGAAGATCGAGGTTCACGCCGTGCATCGCTTTCGTCCCGTAGCAGAATGGCACTATGGTAATGCCACGAAAGCTGCGATGATCCGACTCAGGAATTTCCTTCGGACGAAAGGTGATCTTACGTGTCGCGCTGGCGTGATCTGCCCTCGCTTTCGGCCCTGCGGGCCTTCGACGCCACCGCGCGGCACGGCAGCTTTGCGGAAGCCGGCCGGGTGCTGAACGTCACCCATGCGGCGGTGACGCAGGCGGTGCGCGGGCTGGAGGGCGAGCTGGGCGTGGCGCTGGTGCGGCGGGCGGGGCGGACGGTCAGCCTGACGGAGGCGGGGGCGCAGCTGGCAAAGGCGCTTGACGAAGGGTTCGGCACCCTGTCGAACGGCATCGCGGCGTTGCGGCAGGCCGAGACGCGGCGCGTGTTGCGGGTCGCGACGACCACCTTCATCGCCGAGACCCGGGTGATGCCACACCTGCCGGAGTTCTGGGCGCGCCACCCCGAGGTGGAGGTGGCGATGTCGCCCAGCCCGACCTCGGTCGATCTTCTGCACGACGGCTATGACATGGCGATCCGGGTGCTGGACGACGACGGGACCGCGCCGCCCGGCCTGGAGGTCCGGCCTTTGATCAGCACGCCCATCCTCGCGGTCTGCGCGCCGGCGCTGGCGGGGATGGACCCGGCCGAGATTCCCTGGCTCGACGGGCCCGGCAGCGCCTGGGACAAGGAACAGCTGCGCCGGGCGGGGCTGGATCCTGACCGGCTGAAGCGGGTGCAGCTGGGCAGTCCGCACCTGGAGATGTCGGCGGCACGGCAGGGGCTGGGGGCGATGCTGGCGACCGAGATCGTCTGCGAGGCCGACCTGAAGGCCGGACGGCTGGCGGTGCTGCCCATCCACGGCCTGCCCTCTGTCACCTATGCCGTGGTCCTGCCGAAGGTCCCCCGCCGCCCGGCGGTGGACCAGTTCGCGGACTGGCTGGCGACGATCTTCTGACTAGGCCTTGTCGCGAACCATCAGGTGGTTGCCCTCGCCCTTCTGCACGTCGAAGCGTCCGGTGCGTTTCAGCAGGTCGGAAAGCTTTGCGCTGCCGTAGCTGCGGCTGTCAAAATCGGGGTAGAGCTGCACAAGGACATTGCCGAGCTGGCCGAGGGAATAGCTGTCCTCCTCGATGCCGATCTTCTTCATCGCCGCGAGGATCAGGGGAATGGCCTTCGAGGGCGCGTCTTTCTCGGCCCTGATGGGCTTTGCCGGGGTCGGCGCATCGGCTGCCGTTTCCGGGGCCGCGGTCAGATTTTCCAGGAAGATGAACCGGTTGCAGACGTTGCGCAGGCTTTCCGGCGTCTTCTTCTCGCCCACGCCGATGACCTGCAGCCCGTCCTCTCGGATGCGGCTGGCGAGGCGGGTGAAATCGCTGTCGGAGGAGACGAGCACGAAGCCATCGACCTTGCCCGCGTGCAATATGTCCATCGCGTCGATGACGAGGCCGATGTCGGAGGCGTTCTTGCCCTTGGTGTTGGCCGACTGCTGGTGCATGACCAGGCCCAGGCTGCGGGCCTTTTCCTTCCATTGCGCCAGCGCGGAGGAGGACCAGTCGCCATAGACGCGGCGGACCGAGGGTTCGCCCAGGCCTGCGATCTCGTCCAGCACCGCCTCGATATGGCGGGCGGGGATGTTGTCGGCGTCGATCAGGACGGCAAGGCGAGAAGAGCGGGGATCGGGCATCTTGGCCTCCGGTTTCCGCCCCTTTGTGGCCGAGGTGCAGCCGCAAGGAAAGCGCAATCGCTTGGTTGACTTGGGAAGAGCGGGGCGGACAACATTGCCGGGGCAGGCAGGGACGGTGCGGATGATCGGTGGGTTGCAGATGCTGCGCGGCGTGGCCGCGACCCTGGTCGTCCTGTTCCATCTGCAGGCTGCATCGGTCGCCGAGGGGCACGATCCCGGCCTTCTGCGCTGGTTCCAAGGCGGCGAGGTCGGAGTGGACGTGTTCTTCGTCCTGAGCGGCTTCGTGATCTTCCATGCGGTGGAGGGACGCCGCCACCTGGGGCCGGGCTGGTTTCTGCGCCAGAGGTTCTGGCGGATCGTGCCGCCCTATTGGGCGGTGCTGGCGCTGACGCTGCTGGCGCTGGCCGGACATGGCCTGATGCAGGGCGACTGGTCGGAATGGCCGGGTTCCTGGCGGATCCTGCTGTCGGTCTTGCTCCTTCCGCTGCCGGACCAGGTGATGGCGGTGGCCTGGACGCTGACGGTCGAGGGGCTGTTCTATCTGCTTTTCGCCGCGACCTATTTCCGCTTCGGGGCGCGCGGGGCGGTTGTCGCGCTGGCGCTGTGGTCGCTGGTCACGTTCGGCCTGACGCACCTGCAGCTGAGGTTGCATCCGGCCTTGGGCGTGGTGCTGTATTCCGGCGTGATCGAGTTCCTGTTCGGTGGGCTGATCGCGCTGGCCATCTCGGCAGGCTGGCGGGCGGGGGCGGTCCCCGCGCTGGCGCTGGGGACGCTGGGCTTGGCGGCGGTCGTGTCAGGCGTCAGCCTCGACTGGGGTCGCGCCTGGGTGGCGGGGCTTCCGGCGGCGGCTCTGGTCTATGGGCTGGCGGCGGGGCGCTGGCGCGTGCCGGACTGGGCGATGATCTGGGGTGAGGCGTCTTATCTGCTGTACCTCTTGCACCTGCTGGTCTTTTCCATCGCCGGAACGCTGTTGCGGAAGGCCGGGGTGGAGCCCTATGGCTCGCTTGCCGCGACGCTGGGGCTGGGTGTGCTGTCGATTGCGGTCTCGGTCGCCGCGACGCTGTGGCTGGAACGCCCCTACCGGCGCTGGACGAAGGGGCGCTGAGGGTCAGCGGCGGGCGCGCCGGAGGCCGTCGCCCGCAGCAGAGAGGCTTCCGTTTTCGTCATCAAAGACATCTGTGAGCGGGGCCGGTCAGGAGAATGACAAGCCCCGCCCGGCGCCTCAGTACACCACCACGGCGCGGATCGACTTGCCCTCGTGCATCAGGTCGAAGCCCTTATTGATGTCCTCGAGCTTCAGGATGTGGGTGATCATGCTGTCGATCTCGATCTTGCCGTCCATGTACCAGTCGACGATCTTCGGCACGTCGGTCCGGCCGCGGGCGCCGCCGAAGGCGGTGCCTTTCCAGACCCGGCCCGTGACCAGCTGGAAAGGCCGCGTCTCGATCGTGGCCCCGGCGGGCGCAACGCCGATCACGATCGACTGGCCCCAGCCGCGGTGGGTGCATTCCAGCGCGGCCCGCATCACCTTGACGTTGCCGGTGCAGTCGAAGGAATAGTCCACCCCGCCGATCTTGTCGAAAGGCGTCCTGGTCATCCCGACGATATGGGCCACCACGTCGCCGCCCTCGATCTTGGTCGGGTTGACGAAATGGGTCATGCCGAATTTGCGGCCCCATTCCTCTTTGTCGTCGTTCAGGTCGACGCCGATGATCTTGTCGGCCCCGGCCAGTTTCAGGCCCTGGATGACGTTCAGCCCGATGCCGCCCAGACCGAAGACGGCGGCGGTTGCGCCCTGTTCCACCTTGGCGGTGTTCAGCACAGCGCCGACCCCGGTGGTCACGCCGCAGCCGATGTAGCAGATCTTGTCGAAGGGCGCGTCATCGCGCACCTTGGCCAAGGCGATTTCCGGCAGGACCGTGTGGTTGGCGAAGGTCGAGCAGCCCATGTAGTGATGGATCGGCGTGCCATCCAGCATCGAGAAGCGCGTGGTCCCGTCCGGCATCAGCCCCTTGCCCTGCGTATCGCGGATCGCGGTGCAGAGGTTGGTCTTGCGGGACAGGCAGGAGGGGCATTCGCGGCATTCCGGCGTATAGAGCGGAATGACGTGATCGCCGGGATTCAGCGTCTTCACGCCGGGGCCGCATTTCACCACCACGCCTGCGCCCTCGTGCCCGAGGATCGAGGGGAAGATCCCTTCGGGGTCTGCGCCAGACAGCGTGAACTCGTCGGTGTGGCAGATGCCGGTGGCCTTGATCTCGACCAGAACCTCGCCCTCTTTCGGGTCTTCGAGGTTCACTTCCATGATCTGGAGCGGTTGTCCGGCGGCGACGGCGACGGCTGCACGAGTGCGCATCTGGTTTTCCTCCCTTAAAGATTTTCCGGAACCTGTGCCAAACTCGGGCGTAAAGCAATGATGGATTCGATGTCCAAGGCACGAAGGATGGACGCAATGAAACATGCCTTTCCCCTGCTCGTCTGCGCCCCGCTGCTGCTGGCGGCCTGCGTGGAGACGGTGCCGATGACGCCCCCCGACCCGATGGCGAGCTGCGGTGCGGACCGGTTGCAGTATCTGGTCGGACGACCGGGCGTGGTGCTGGACGGGATGCGCTTCAGCCAGGACGTGCGGGTGATTCCGCATGGTTCGGCGGTGACGATGGACTATAGCCCGAACCGGCTGAACATCTGGCTCGACCGCCGCGACGTGATCGAGCGCGTGACCTGCGGCTGAGCACCCACATGAGACGGCCCCGGCCTTGCGACCGGGGCCCTAGCATCCTGCCGGGGCAGGTCAGTTCTTCATGACGCGATAGCTGGTGTGGCAGTCCTTGCAGGCCCCGCCGAGCGCGCCCATCCCCGCCTTCAGCGTCTCGGCCGAGGCGACGTCCAGCGCGCCGGCGGCATCGCTTGCAGCATGGGCCTTCTTCAGGAAGTCATCCCAGTTCGCCCAGATTTCCGGCTTGGCCTCCGAGGCGGGGTCGGCGGCGCCTTCGTCCCTGAAGGTGGCCTCGATCTTGCCGGTCGCCTCGACCAGCGCGGCCTTGGCGGCTTCGGCGGCGGTGGCATCGAAGGCGGCCTTGCCACCCGCCATGTCACCGATGATGCCGATGTTCTTGCCGATGGTTTCCATCAGCTCTGCCCGCGCGATGGCGTTGGGATCGGTGCGTTCCTCCTCGGCGAAGGCGGCCCCTGCGGACAGGACCGCACCGATGATCAAGGCTTTGGCAAACTTCATGTACTGGCTCCCTGGCTGGCTATGACGCAGCCACTATAGGCATGGCATTCCATCGCGACAGCCGCGGCAGTTGTGCTCTCACGCACTTGTCATCTGCGGCGCTGCGGCAGCCATCGGTCCGACACCCCGGCCCTTGCGGCAAGGCGCGGTCCGTGGAAACCATTCGGACATGAAATCCAGAACCCGCATCTCGGTGCACCAGACCCAGCGCATGGCGCTGACCACCGGGCTTGCGACCTCGATCCGCATCCTGCGTGCCGATGCGGCTGGCTTGAGCCGCTATCTGGAAGAACAGGCGGCGGAGAATCCGCAGATCATCCTGACCCGTCCGCAGGTGCAGGAATGGCTGCCGCGCTGGAAATCGGCCTTCGGGTCCGATGCCGAGCGGCCCGAGCAGGAAGCGGCGGGGCCAAGCCTCGTCAGCCATGTCCTGGGCATGATCGAGGCGCTGCGGCTCGACCCCGCAGAGGCCCGGATCGCGATGGCGCTGGCCGAGGCGCTGGAGCCCGCCGGCTGGATCGGCCAGACGCTTCCGGCGATTGCCGGGCAGCTGGGCGTGGCCGTGCCTGCGGTGGAAAGCGTGCTGCGCCGCTTGCAGGAGCGGGCCGAGCCGACCGGGCTTTTCGCCCGCAACCTGGCCGAATGCCTGCGGCTGCAGGCCGAGGAGGCGGGGGAACTCGACGCGCCCATGGCGGCGCTCCTGTCCCGGCTGGACCTGCTGGCCAAGGGCGAGATCGAGCGCATCGCCCGCGAGGCAGGGCTGGAACTGGCGGACCTGCGCCAGGCCTTCGCGCGGCTGCGCAGCTATGACCCGAAGCCGGGCGCGGGGTTCGAGGTCAATACCGCCCCGGTCCGCGAGCCCGACCTGATCGCCGAGAAGGGCACGGCGGGGTGGATCGTGTCGCTGAACCGCTCGGCCCTGCCCTCGGTCTCGGTCGCCGAGGGTCGCGGCAAGGGCCGGGCCGAGGCGCGGGCGCTGATCCGGATGATCGAGGGGCGGAACGCCACGCTTCTGTCGGTGGGGCAGGACATCCTGACCCGGCAGACCGCCGCGCTGGAACACGGTCTTGGGGCGCTGGTGCCGATGACGATGGCCGAAGTGGCCGAGGCGCTTGGCCTGCATGAGGGCACGATCAGCCGGGTGGTCGCAGGCACGGCGGTCGACACGCCGCGCGGCACATGGTGGCTGCGGGCTCTGTTCACCCAGGCCGCGCGCGAAGGGGGGCCGGCGGCAGGCGCGCTGCGCGACCGGCTGGCGAAGCTGGTGGCCGAGGAGGACCCGGATCACCCCCTCTCGGACGATGCCCTTGCCACGGCTCTGGCCGAGGGCGGCGCGCCCATCGCCCGGCGCACTGTCGCGAAATACCGCACGATGCTGAACCTGCCCCCGGCCCATCGGCGCAGGCGGCGGCACTGATGTCGCTTCCGGGGCTGACAGCGGCGTGAAGCTGCACTAGCTGGCAGGAAGCGGAGCGGGTCAGGGGCGAATATGGCGATCTTTCTGGGTGTCGATACCGGGGGCACCTATACCGATGCGGTGATCCTGGACGAGGCGGCGAATACCGTGCTCGGCAAGGCCAAGGCGCTGACCTCGCGGCACGATCTGGCGGTGGGGATCGGCGAGGCGGTCGATGCGGCCATCGCGGCGGCAGGGGTCAGGGCGGCGGAGGTGGCGCTGGTGTCGCTGTCGACCACTTTGGCGACGAATGCACTGGTCGAGGGCCAGGGCGCCCGGGTGGCGCTGGTCTTCATCGGCTTCGACGACGCCGACCTTGGCCGCAGCGGCCTGACCGAGGCCTTAAAGGGCGACCCCGTCGTGAAGCTGCCCGGCGGCCATACCCATGCCGGGACCGAGGTCACGGCGCTGGACCTCGGCCTGCTGGAGCTGATGGTGCGCGAACTGGGCGACGAGGTCTCGGGCTTCGCCGTCGCCGCGCAATTCGCCACCCGCAATCCCGCGCACGAGATCGCCGTGCGCGACCTGATCCGCCGGGTGACGGGGCGGCCCGTGACCTGCTCGCATGAACTGTCGGCCAACCTGAACGGCCCGAAGCGCGCGCTGACCGCCGTGCTGAACGCCCGGCTGATCGGGATGATCGACCGGCTGGTCGCGGCCTGCGAGCGGCATCTGGTGCAGATCGGCATCGACGCGCCCTTGATGGTGGTGCGCGGCGACGGGGCGCTGATTTCCGCCGCCATGGTGCGGGAACGGCCGATCGAGACCATCCTCTCCGGCCCCGCCGCCAGCATCGTGGGCGCGCGCTGGCTGACCGGCGCCTCGGACGCGCTGGTCAGCGACATCGGCGGGACGACGACCGACGTGGCGCTGCTTCGCGACGGGCTGCCCGAGATCGACCCGCAGGGCGCGCGGGTGGGCGGCTTCCGCACGATGGTGGAAGCGGTGGCGATGCGCACCACCGGCCTTGGCGGCGACAGCGAAGTGCATCTGGTGACGGAAGGCCTGAAGGGCGGCCTGCGGCTTGGCCCCCGGCGGCTGATGCCGGTCTCGCTTCTGGCGGTCGAGCATGCCGGGATGGTCCATGCGGCCCTGGACCGCTGGCTCTCCAGCGAGGCGGTGGGCGAGATGGACGGCCGGTTCGTCGTGCCGATGTCCGGCCAGCGCGGCGGGCTTAACGCGCGCGAACTGGCGGTGCTGGACCGGATCACCCAGCCGATGACCATGGCCGCTGCGCTGACGTCGCGGCTGGAGGTCGCGGCGCTGGAACGGCTGGTCGCGCGCGGGCTGGTGATGATCTCGGGCGTGACGCCCTCGGATGCGGCGCATGTGCTGGGGCGGCTGGACAGCTGGGATGGCGCGGCGGCGGAAAAGGCGCTGCGGCTGATCGCCAAGCGCCGCACCGGGGCGGGCGAGCGGTTCGCCACAGGCCCGGAGATCCTGGCGCAGGCCGTGGTGGACCAGCTGACGCAGCAGACGGTGGACTGCCTTCTGGAAGCCGCCTTCGGCGAGGATGCGGGCTTCGCAGGCGAGGCGCCGGAACCCCTCGCCCGCCACGCGCTGACCAAGGCGGGGCTTGCCCGGCACAGGGGCGTGCTGGAGGTCGATGTGAAGCTGGGCGTCCCGGTGATCGGCCTCGGCGCCTCGGCCCCCTCCTACTATGGCGCGGTGGGGGAGCGGCTGCATTGCCGGACGATCCTGCCGGAACACGCCGGGGTGGCGAACGCCATCGGCGCGGTGGCGGGGCAGGTCAGCCAGCGCTCGACGGGCACCGTGTCATCGCCCGCCGAGGGCCGCTATGTCGCGCATTTGGCGGACGGGTTGCAGAGCTTCTCCACCCCCGAGGCCGCGCTTGCCGCGCTGGAAGCCGCGCTGGTGGCCGACGCCTCCGCGCGCGCGCGGGAGGCCGGGGCCGTGGACCTGCGCGTCACCGTGGACCGCGAGGTGAAGGAGGTCGAGATCGAGGGCCGGACGATGTTCATCGAGGCGCGGGTGACGGCGACCGCCTCGGGCAGGCCAAGGGTGGCGCGTTAGGAAATCCGCTCGTCGTCTCCTTCGTCGCTTGTCTTATGCTGATTGTGGGCATCTGAGGTAGTTTCTGAGCCGCAGCCCGCCGGTGCGCTCTGGCGGGCCGTGGCGGCGGCTGGGTCCATCTTCACTGGGTCGTTTCGGAACCGTCGAGGAGCAGGACCAGCCGCCGTCTTTCCCTGGAGGCCGGAACGGATACTCCTCGCTCACCACGCACCCGACGAGAAGACGCAGTCGCACGAGGAGGACCGGCCCGCCGCCGCCGATTCACCCTTGACCTCTCCCCGCCGCGCCCTTAATCCGCCCGCCAGTGGCTAGGTAGCTCAGCTGGTTAGAGCGTGCGACTCATAATCGCAAGGTCGAGGGTTCGAGTCCCTCCCTCGCCACCACCTCCTCTTCCGGACAGCATCCGCGAACACCCTGCGTGGCAAGGAGGTTGCGAACCCGGTCCGCGGCTCAGACGATCCGTCGACGGCAGCCGCCGGGGCAGGCCTTTGGCACCGCCCGCCCCGACAGTCAGGCGGCTCAGTCCGCGTCGCCCGCGACCTGGCTCAGCACAGCCCCGCGCCCGCGCAGGCGCATCAGCATCGGCACCACAAGGAACACTGCCGACACCCCCAGAAGCACCGCCGAGACCGGGGTGGAGGCCAGCGTCCACCAGTCGCCCTGCGCAATCGCCAGTGCCCGGCGCAGCTGCTGTTCGGCCATCGGGCCAAGGATCAGCCCCACCACCACCGGCGCGACCGGATAGCCGTAAAGCCGCATCCCGTAGCCCATCACCCCGAACAGGATCAGCATCCCCAGCTCGACCGGCGAAGGGTTCACCCCGATGGTCCCGAGCGTGGCGAAGAGAAGGATACCGCCGTAAAGCCAGGGCCGGGGGATAGACAGCAGTCTGATCCAGAGCCCGATCAGCGGCAGGTTCAGGACCACCAGCATGACGTTGGCGATCAGGAGCGAGGCGATCAGCCCCCAGACCAGCTCGGCGTTCATCACGAACAGCAGCGGCCCCGGCTGCAGGCCGAACTGCTGGAACCCCGCCAGCATGATCGCCGCCGTGGCCGTCGTCGGCAGGCCGAGGGTCAGAAGCGGCACCAGCGTCCCCGCCGCCGCCGCGTTGTTCGCGGCCTCGGGCCCCGCGACACCCTCGATGGCCCCATGGCCGAATTCCTCGGGGTGTTTCGCCAGCTTCCGCTCCGCCGCATAGGACAGGAAGGAGGCCACATCCGCGCCGCCTGCGGGCATCGAGCCGATGGGAAAGCCGATGAAGGTTCCGCGCAGCCAGGCTTTCCACGACCGCCGCCAGTCCTCCCGCGTCATCCGCACGCTGCCCTTCACCCGGTGCATCCCGTCCGGCGGGTCCATCAGCGCCGCCACCGCCAGCGCCTCGCCGATGGCGAAAAGGGCGACGGCCAGCGTCGTCGTCTCGATCCCGTCCATCAGCTGCGGCACGCCATAGGTCAGCCGCGCCGCGCCGGTCAGCCCGTCGATGCCGACGCAGGCCAGCGCCAGCCCGATGAACAGCGAGGTCAGCCCCCGCAGCGCGCTGTCCCCGAAGGTCGCTGAGACCGTGACGAAGGCCAGCACCATCAGCGCGAAATATTCCCGCGGGCCAAGGGTCAGCGCCAGCTTCACCACCTGCGGCGCCAGGAAGGCCAGCAGAAGGGTCGCGATCAGCCCGGCCACGAAACTCCCGATTGCCGCCGTCGCCAGCGCCGGCCCGCCACGCCCCTTGCGGGCCATCTGGTTGCCCTCGATCGCGGTGACGATCGACGCGCTTTCGCCGGGGGTGTTCAGCAGGATCGAGGTCGTCGACCCGCCATACATCCCGCCATAATAGATCCCCGCGAACATGATCAGCGACCCGGCAGGGTCGAGGCCATAGGTCACGGGCAGGAGAAGCGCCACGGTCAAGGCCGGCCCGATCCCCGGAAGCACCCCCACGGCAGTGCCCAAGGTCACCCCGATGAGGGCGTAGAGCATGATCATCGGGTCCAGCGCCGTCGAGACGCCCTGCATCAGCAGCGAAAAGCTTTCCATCGCCCTACCCCCGGAAGATCAGCAGTTCCAGCGGCCCGCCCGGCAGGTTCAGCCGCAAGAGCCGGTCGAAGACCCCGTAGATCACCAGCGCCAGCACGAAGCCCACCGCCACCGCCTTCCACAAGGGCCGCTGCCCGAAGCCCCGCGCGGTCATGCCGAACAAGAGCGCGCCCGAGATCACAAAGCCCGCCACATGCAGAAGCGCCAGCTGGCCGATCAGGCCGCCCATGATCCACAGCACCGGAGCCGGGGCCTGGCGCGGCGGGCGCGGCAGGTCGCCCTTCAGCCCCGCAACCACCGTCATCACCGCCAGCAGCAGCAGACCATAGGCGATCAGCCGGGGCACGTCCGCCGGGCCCACGCCCGCATAGCCGCCATCCTGCTTCAGCCCCGCCGCATCGACCAGGATCATCGCGGCAAGCCCGGCCAGGCCCGCCGCGATGACGAACGCCGCCCAGCGGGGGCGGCGTTCCGGGGGAAACCCCTCGCTCACTTCACCAGACCGATGTCGCGCAGCACGCCTTCGGTCGCCGCGATGTCGGCGTCCAGCTGCGCGGCGAAGGCATCACCGGCCAGATAGGTGTTGGTCCAGCCCTTCGCCTCGAGCATCTTGGCCCAGCCCGCGCTTGCGTTCAGCTTCTCGATATCGGCGCTGATCTTGGCCTTCTGCTCGTCGCTGAGGCCCGGCGCCGCCGCGACCATGCGCCAGTTCTCGACCACCACGTCGAAGCCCGCCTCCTTGATGGTCGGCGCATCGAGTCCGGGCAGCCGCTCTGCCGAGGACACCGCCAGAAGCCGCATCGTCCCCGCCTTCACCTGTTCCTGAAATTCGCCGACCGAGGAGACCCCCGCCGTCACCTGGTTGCCCAGGATCGCCGCCATCGCCTCGCCACCGCCCGAGAAGGCGATGTAGTTGATCTTCGTCGGGTCGACCCCTGCCGCCTTGGCCAGCAGGCCCACGAGGATATGGTCCGTCCCACCCGCCGAGCCGCCTGCCCAGCTGACCGAACCGGGATCGGCCTTCAGCTTCTCGACCAGATCGCCCAGCGTCTGGATGTCCGACGCCGCCGGCACCACGATGGCCTCGGTATCGCCCGTCAGCCGCGCGATGGGGGTCACGTCCTTCAGCGTCACGGGCGAGGCATTGGTCAGGATCGCCCCGACCATCACATAACCGCCGACGATCAGCTTCGAGGGATCGCCCGCGCTGCCGGCCACGAATTGCGCCAGGCCGACGGTGCCGCCCGCGCCGGGGACGTTGATCACCTCGACCGAAGGGGCGATGCCTTCGGCCTGCAGGACTTCCTGCATCGCCCGCGCCGTGCCGTCCCAGCCGCCGCCGGGGTTGGCCGGGGCCATGATCGTGTAATCCTGCGCGAAAGCGGGGATCGCCAGCGCAGCCGCGAAGGCCACGCCAAGCATTGCGTGTTTCATCTGTTTTCCTCCCATGGGGCAACCGGGGTCGCCGAATCCGCCGGGGCTCCTCTCCCCGGAACGGATCCAGCAGAACACGCCAACCTGTCATCAACCTGACATGGGCAGCGCCCCTACTCGCCACCCTCCAGCGCGGCATTCCATTGGGCCAGGACCCGCGCCCGGCTGGCCGCGTCCAGATAGGCGAGCAGTCCCGGCGACACCGGCACCGGGCGCAGCTTCGCCCCCAGCGCCTCCTGCATCGCCGCCGCGCTGTCCTTGCCCGCCACCTCCAGGCTGATCGCGGGCAGGCGCAGCCGCTCGGCCAGCACGGTCTGCCCCTCGCGCGACAAGAGGAAATCCAGGAACGCCTCGCCCAGGTCGGGCGAGCGCGCCGCTTTCGGGACCAGCGCCACCCGGCTGACCACCACCACATAATCGCGCGGCAGCACCAGCCCCAGATCCGGCAACCGCGACGCCTGATCCGCCGCGTAAGATCCCAGCACGTTGTAGCCCAGCTTCAAGGTCCCCGCGTTCACCCGGTCGATCACGTCCTGCGAGGTCGGGAAGACCTGCACCCCGGCCCGCCCCATCGCCCGCACCAGCGTCCAGATATCGGCGAAATGCTCCTCGTCCCGCATCAGGAACAGGTATCCCACCGCCGAGCGGGCGATGTCATAGGTGCCGATCGACCCTTTCGGCGCCGTCTCCAGCCACTGGATCAGCGCCGCCCTCGTGTCCGGCGGACCATCGGGAAACGAGGGCTTGTGGTAGACGATCACCGCAGGCTCGAAGGTCAGCGCGAAGACCATGTCGCGCCAGACCGCCCACTCTGGCCAGTCCAGCACCCCCGCCACCCCGGCCTCGCTTGCATAGCCGTCATTGGCCAGCTTCACCGTCACATCCATCGCCGAGGAAAACACCAGGTCCGCCGTCGGCTTGCCCGCATCGGTCTCCTGCATCACCCGCGCGGCGATCTCGCCGGTCAGCAGGTCCTCGTAGCGCACGGCGACCTCGGGATGGTCAGCCTGGAATGCCTCGACCAATGGCCGGGCCAGCGGGGAATCGAGCGAGGAATAGATGATCAGTTCTTGCTCTTTCGCGCTGGGCGCAGGGAAGACCACCACATCCGCCCGGACAGGCAGGGCAAGGCACAGAAGCAGGGCGCGGAAAAACCACATCGGCAAAGCCTAGCCCGACCGCTGCCCGCCCGACAATCGCTCCCTCTCGAACGGCACCCCGACCCGCCTTTCCTCTTTGCCCAAATATCCCCGCCGGAGGCATCCGTCCGTCGCCACAAGCGCAAGGCAGGGCATGACGAAGTCATCGACGAAGAAACCTCACCTGCCCTAGGCTTGCCCCATGCGAATCCTGCTTGTCGAGGACGACCTGCCTCTGGCCGAAGCGCTGACCACGCTCCTCCTTGGCGCGGGCTATGCGCTGGATGTCACCCATGACGGTCTTTCGGCCGAAGCCCTTGTCGGGGCCGAGCAGTTCGACCTCGTCATCCTCGACCTCAACCTGCCGGACAAGGACGGGCTTGCCGTGTTGCGCTCGCTTCGCGCGCGGAAGAATCTGGTGCCGATCCTGATCCTGACCGCAAGGGGCGAACCCGTCGAAAGGGTGACGGGCCTCGACCTCGGCGCGGATGACTACATGGTCAAGCCTTTCGATGTGGGCGAATTCGAAGCCCGCGTCCGCTCGATTCTGCGCCGCCAGGCGGGCCTCCATGCCTCGGACGTGCAGATCGGTCCGGTCCGCTTCGACATGGCCGCGCGGCGCTTTCTGGTCGGCGACGACCCGCTCGACCTGCCCGCCCGCGAGCTGGCGCTCCTGGAGCTGTTCTTCCTGCGCGCGGGCCGCGTGGTGGGGAAAGAGGCCATCGTCCAGTCGCTCACCTCGCTGGACGACAGCCTCTCGGACAATGCCATCGAGCAATATGTCAGCCGCCTGCGCCGCCGCCTGCACCCACACGGGCTGGTGCTGCGCACCGCGCGCGGGCTCGGCTACCTTCTGGAAAGGCCCTGAGCGGTGGAACGTCCCGCCTCGCTTCGCCGCTCCATTCTGGTCTGGCTCCTTCTGGCCACCGCCGCCATCGGCGTGCTCGCGCTGGTCGATACCCGGATCGAGGCGCTCCGCACCGCGCGCGAGGTCTCAGACCGTGTTCTTACCGGGTCGGCCATGGCCATCGCCGAGGCGGTCAGCGTCGATGCGACCGGCAGCCTGGCCGTCACCATCCCCTATTCCTCGCTCGACATGCTGTCCTCCACCGCGCAGGACCAGGTCTTCTACCGCGTGGACGGGCCACAGGGCCTGCTGACCGGTTACGATGATCTGCCCCAAGCCGGGAACACCGGCGAGATCGCCCTCGCCGACGGCAGCTACCGCGACAGGCCCGTGCGCATCGCGACCATCCTTCGCGAACTGACCACCGGCGAGGGCACGCTTCCCTTCACCGTCACCGTCGCCGAAACCACCCGCGCCCGCGACGCGCTCGCCCGGTCGATCCTCACCCGCTCGGCCCTGCGGATCGCCGGGCTGATCCTCGGCGCGGCCATCGTCGCCTGGACCGCCGCGACCTATGCCCTGCGTCCCCTCGACCGCCTGTCGCGCAGCCTGGTCGGCCGCAGCGCGCATGACCTGACGCCCATCGAGACCCCCGCCCCCGCCGAGTTGCGCCCCGTCCTCGATGCCCTGAACGGCTTCCTTGCCCGCCTGTCGCAAGCCATGGCCGCCCTGCAGAACTTCGCCAGCAACGCCAACCACCAGATCCGCACGCCGCTCACCGTGGCCCGTACCCAGGTCGCCATGGCCGGAAAGCCCACGGGCCCGACCGGCCCGCTCGACAAGGCCGATCAGGCGCTGGTCCGGATCGAGCGCGTGCTGGAGCAGATCCTCATCCTCGCGCGGATCGAGGCGACCGGCGCCGCGCCCGTCCTGCGTCCGGTCGATGTCGCCGCCCTTGCCCGCAGCGTCACCGCCGACCTTCTGCCCAAGGCCGTCAGCCTGCGCCGCGACCTTGGCTACGATGGCCCGGACCGCGCGGTCGCCCTGTCGGAAGAGGTCCTTCTGGGCGAGCTTCTGCGCAACCTCGTCGACAATGCGATCACCCACTGTCCCGCCGATACCATGGTTACCGTGCAGGTCTCGCTTGCCCCCGGCGAAGTGTGGCTGACCGTCACCGACACCGGCCCGCGCCTGCCCGATCCCGCCTTCGGCCAACTCCGCGACCGCATCGCCCCGGACAGGACCCGGGGCGAGGTCCGCACCCGGACCCGCGGCCTGGGCCTTCACATCGTGGCCGAGATCGCCCACGCCCTGCAGGCCGAAATCGCGCTCGACCGGGGCGAGACAGGCCGCGGCCTTGTCTGGACCGTCCGCCTGGCCGCCGCGTCCTGAGGCGTCAGCCCCTCGCCCAGGGCCCGTGCGGCTGGTCGATACCGTCGAGCCGCTGGAACCCGTGCAGCCCGAAGAAATCGCGCTGGCCCTGGATCATGTTCGCCGTCCCGCGGCCCGTGCGCATCAGGTCGAACCAGGCCAGACCCGCCGACAGCGCAGGCAGCCCCAGCCCGTGCAGCGCCCCTGCCGCCACCACCCGGCGCAGCGCCGGAAGCGAGCGGCGCAGATGGTCGACGAAGAAGGGCGCCAGCATCAGGTTGCGACCGGGGTCTTCCGCCAGCGCCTCGGCCATGTCGTTCAGCATCGCCGAGCGGATGATGCAGCCCGCCCGCCAGACCCGCGCCACCCGCGGCATGTCCAGCGCCCAGCCGAACTCGCCCGCCGCCGCCGTCATCATCGCGAAGCCCTGCGCATAGCACAGGATCTTGCCCGCGATCAGCGCCTGCTCCAGATCGTCCAGCGCGACCTGAACCCGCTCCGGCCCCGGGCCATACAAAGCCTCGCCTGCCGCCCGCTCGCCACGCCGGGACGAGACGTTCCGCGCCATCACCGCCGCCTCGATCACCGGGATCGGCGTGCCGAGATTCTGCGCCTCGATCGCCGTCCAGCGCCCGGTGCCCTTCTGCCCCGCCGCATCGACGATCATGTCCAGCAGCGGACCGCCCGCGACCGGGTCCGCCGCCGCGGCCACCGCCGCCGAAATCTCGATCAGGTAGGACCGCAGCGCCCCCTCGTTCCAGCGGGCGAAGACCGGGGCGATCTCTGCCGCCGACATCCCCAGCCCGTCGCGCATCACGCCGTAGACCTCGGCGATCATCTGCATGTCGGCATATTCGATGCCGTTGTGCACCGCCTTGACAAAATGCCCCGCCCCCGCCTCGCCCATGTGGTCGGCGCAAGGGGTGCCGTCCTCGGCCTGCGCCGCGATCGCCGTCAGCACGGGGGCAACCCGTTCCCAATCCTCCGCCGTGCCCCCGGCCATGATTGCCGGCCCATGCCGCGCGCCTTCCTCACCGCCCGAGACCCCGATCCCCATGAAGTGGAACGGCAGGCCCACCGCCGCGCGCCGGTTGGTGTCGTGGAAATTCGCATTGCCCGCGTCGATCACCAGATCCTCCGGCTGAAGGAACGGGGACAGCGCCGCCAGCATGTCGTCCACCGGCTTGCCCGCCGGGACCATCAGGATGATCGACCGGGGGCTGGCCATTGCCGCCACCAGCCCTTCCAGCGTCTGCGCCGGCACGATCCGCCCGGCCAGGTCGCCCGCCCCGGCGACGAAGGCCTCCGTCACCGATCCCGTCCGGTTCCAGACCGCGATCGGAAAGCCCTTCTCGGCGATGTTCAGCGCCAGCGCCGCGCCCATGGTGCCAAGGCCGATCAGCCCGATACCCGGTTTCTGCATCGCGATTCCCCCAATTGCCCGCCGGATGGCGGTGTTTGCGCAAACAGACGCCTCGCGTCCCGCGCGGTCAAGCCCAAAGCCCGCGGTCCCGCCCGCATCGTCGCCAGCGCCCTGAATGGCCGCGCCTCGCGACGCCGCAGGCGCCGCCGACTGGTTGCCTTTTCCCGCCTCATCGGCTTTGTCGGGCGGATGATGCCCGATCTTGTCCACTTCACCCCCGGTGGCGACAGCCGCCGCGTCCGGGTCGCCCCCAACCCCGGCGGCGGCCTGCTCTGCCCCGGGCAGATGGCAGGCAGGATATGAAACGCATCATGATCCAGGGCGCCGGGTCCAATGTCGGCAAGTCGCTGCTGGTCGCGGGCCTCTGCCGCCATTTCACCAGAACGGGCCTGACCGTCCGCCCCTTCAAGCCGCAGAACATGTCGAACAACGCCGCCGTGGCCGAGGGGGGCGAGATCGGCCGCGCCCAGGCCCTTCAGGCCCGCGCCTGCGGGGTTGCCCCGCATGTCGACATGAACCCCGTCCTCCTGAAACCGGAATCCGAGACCGGCGCGCAGGTCATCGTGCAGGGCCAGCGGCTGACCACGGTGAAGGCCCGCGACTATGCCGCGCTGAAGCCGCAACTGATGGCCCCGGTCCTCGACAGCTTCCGCCGCCTCCAGTCACAAGCCGACCTCGTCATCGTCGAGGGCGCGGGCAGCCCGGCCGAGGTCAACCTGCGCGCGGGCGACATCGCCAACATGGGCTTCGCCCGCGAGGCCCGCGTGCCGGTGATCCTGACCGGAGACATCGACCGCGGCGGCGTCATCGCCCAGCTCGTCGGCACGCAAGCGGTGCTCGACCCCGAGGATGCCGCGATGATCAGGGGCTTCCTGATCAACAAGTTCCGCGGCGACGCCCGGCTCTTCGACGAGGGCTATCGCCTGATCCAGGACCGCACCGGCTGGCAGGGCCTCGGCGTGATCCCCTGGTTCCCCCAGGCCCACCGCCTTCCTGCCGAAGACGCCGCCGACCTCGGGGGCACGAGGGGCAGCGGCAGCTTCCTCATCGCCGTCCCCCACCTGAGCCGCATCGCCAATTTCGACGACCTCGACCCGCTGGCGCAGGAACCGGGCGTCACGCTGAAGATCGTCAAGCCCGGCCAGCCCCTGCCGGTCGAGGCGGACCTGATCATCCTGCCGGGAAGCAAGGCCACCATCGCCGACCTCGCCGATTTCCGCGCCCAGGGCTGGGACATCGACCTCGCCGCCGCCCTGCGCCGGGGCGCGAAAGTCCTCGGCCTCTGCGGCGGCTACCAGATGCTGGGCCGCGAGATCGCCGACCCCGAGGGCATCGAAGGCAGGCCCGGCTCTGTCCCCGGCCTCGGCCTCCTCGACCTCACCACCACGATGACCCCCGACAAGCGCGTGACGGAAACCGAAGGGGTCCATCCCGCCTCGAACACTCGCGTCAGGGGCTATGAAATCCACCTCGGCCGCACGGAAGGCCCCGACCGCACCCGCCCGATGTTCACCGTGAGCGGCCAGCCCGAAGGCGCCATCCGCGCCGATTGCCGGGTGATGGGCAGCTACCTGCACGGCATGTTCGGCGAAGACCTCTTCCGCCGCGCCTTCCTCGCCAGCCTCGGCGCCACCCCCGGCCAGATCAGCTATGACCAGACGGTCGAGGAAACCCTCGACGCCCTCGCCGACCATCTCGCCACTTATGTCGACTGCGAGGCGTTGTTGAAGCTGGCATAGGTCCAGACCCGCCCCGCTCTCCTTTCCCGCTTCCTCCAGACCCTGCCGTCAGAGGCTCGACGCGCCAAGCTCAGCGCTCCTCGACGGGCGCCCGGCCTTTCATCTTTGCCCAAATATCCCCGCCGGAGGCAGCCCAGTCACCGCACACTCAACCCGGCCTTTCATACTGGCGCAAATATCCCCGCCGGAGGCAGCCAGGCTAAATCCCGGCACAACCGCTCCCTTCCGCGCGCCGTCAGTGCCAAGCGCCTCCCCTCCCCCTCCGTGGAGAGGAGCCGGGGTTGGGGGGCCTGCGCCCGGCGCTCGGCAAACGCCCCCGGTGGGCATCACCCGCCCGCACAATCCGCAATCGTCTGCGCCAGCCCGGTCAGCAGCGCCGCATAGGCCCCCGGCCCCGGCTCTAGCGAGGATCCCACCGGATCCAGCGCGCCGCCGATCTTCGCCCCCGTCCCCTCGACCAGCTGCTCGACAAGGGCCGGATCATGCTGGATCTCGGGGAAGAGGCAGACCACATGCCCCGCGACGATCTCGGCGCGCAGCTTGGCCAGCCGCGCAGCGCCCGGTGTGGAGGCATCCCCCAGCGAGACGCTGCCCGCGAAATCCAGCCCGAAATGCGCGCCGAAATAGCCGTAGGCGTCGTGGAAGGTGACGAGCGGCTTGCCCTTCGCAGGGGCGAGGAGCGCCTCCAGCTCCACGTCCAGCGCGGCGATCCCTTCCGCCGCCGCGGCCGCATTCGCCTGGTAGGTACCCGCATTCTCCGAGTCCAGCCGCGACAGTTCCGCCGCGATCAGGCCCAGCCAGGCTTGCGCATTGCCGGGGTCGAGCCAGGCGTGGGGGTCTTCGGAACCATGGTCGTGACCCGCTTCCTCGTGGTCGTGGTCCGCTTCCTCATGATCCTGGCCCCCCTCCCCCTCGGCATAGCTGCGCAGCTTCGTGCCCTTGGCATCCAGCAGCGCCAGCGAGGCCGCCCCCTCGGGCCGGGTTCCCATTGCGCTTTCCAGCCAGGGGGTCAGCTCCGGCCCGATCCAGACCACCAGCCCGGCCTTGGCCACCGCCCCGGCCTGACTGGGGCGCAGCTGGAAGTCATGCTCATCCGCCCCCTTGGCCAGCAGCTGCTGCGGCTGCCCCAGATCGCCCATCACCTGCGCGACCAGCGCCTGCACCGGGGGGATGTCGGTCACGACCGCAGGCACCTCGGCAAGGGCGGGGGTGGCGGTCATGAGGAGAGTAATGATATAACGCATCAGCTAGGCCTTTCCGTTGTAGGCCGATCTATGTATGTAATATCATAACACGTCAACCCCCGTGATAGCGCCCATGCCCGACCTCAGCCCCGCTGCCCCCGATCTGGCCTTCGCCGCCCATGACCATGCCCATTGCGCCCACGACGCGCTGGAGCGGGCCGAGGCGCTGACGAAGGCCAGCGGCGCGCGCATGACGCCGGTGCGCCGCCGGGTGCTGGAAATCCTGCTCGAGGAACACAAGGCGCTCGGGGCCTATGACGTGCTGGCCCGGCTGGCGACCGAGGGGTTCGGCAACCAGCCCCCCGTCGCCTATCGCGCGCTGGAATTCCTGGTGGAGCAAGGCCTTGCCCACCGCATCCAGCGCCTGAACGCCTTTACCGCCTGCGTCCATCCCGGCCAGGATCACGCCCCCGCCTTCCTGATCTGCCGCCTCTGCCACATGGTCGCCGAGGCCGAAGCCAGTGCCGCCCGCACCGCGCTCGACGCCGAGGCCGCCCGCGCCGGGTTCCAGGTCGAACGCTCGACCATCGAGGCGCTCGGTCTCTGCCCGAACTGCCGGGGGGCGGCATGAGCCTGATCGCCGCCGACCACATCTGCGTCCGCTTCGGCGCCGAGGAAGTGCTGCACGACATCAGCCTGACCGTCCAGCCGGGCGAGATCGTCACCATCCTGGGTCCCAACGGTTCGGGCAAGTCCACCCTGCTGCGCGCGCTTCTGGGCATCATCCCGACGGCCGAGGGGCGGATCACCCGACAGCCCGGCCTGCGCATCGGCTATGTGCCGCAGAAGCTCACCATCGACCGGACCATGCCGATCACCGTGCGCCGCTTCCTGTCGCTGCCGACCCGCGTCAGCGATGCCCAGGCCGAAGAGGCGCTGGCCCGCACCGGCATGGCGGGCCAGGGGACCGAGCAGATGACCACGCTCTCGGGCGGCCAGTTGCAGCGGGTGCTCTTGGCCCGCGCGCTTCTCGGGCAGCCGCAGCTTCTGATGCTGGACGAGCCGACCTCTGGCCTCGACCAGCCCGGCGAGGCCGCCTTCTACCGGCTGATCGAGGAGGTGAGGGCCGAAACCGGCGCGGCGGTGCTGATGATCAGCCACGATCTGCACGTGGTGATGGCCGCCAGCGACCGGGTGATCTGCCTCAACGGCCATATCTGCTGCGAAGGCACCCCCCGCGTGGTGTCGACCGCGCCGGAATACCGCGCGCTCTTCGGCCTTGGCACCCAGGGCGCGCTGGCGCTTTACCGCCACGAACACGACCACGCGCATGAGGACGGCCCGCACCACCATCACCACGACCATGGCCACGATCACGACCACGACCATTCCCATGCTTGACGATTTCCTGGTCCGCGCAGCCCTTGCCGCCGTCGGCCTCTCTCTCGCCACCGGCCCGCTCGGCGCCTTCGTCGTCTGGCGGCGGATGGCCTATTTCGGCGATGCCACCGCCCATGCCGCCGTGCTGGGTGTGGCGCTGGCGCTGGCCACCGACCTGCCCATCGGCCTCGGCACCCTGGCCGTCGCGCTGGCCATGGCCGTCACCGTCGCGGGCCTGTCCGCACGGGGCTGGGCGATGGACACCACGCTCGGCGTCCTTGCCCATTCCGCCCTCGCCTTCGGCCTTGTCGCCGTCAGCTTCTTTCCCGCCGTCCGCACCGACCTGTCGAGCTATCTCTTCGGCGACATCCTTGCCGTCAGCCGGGGCGAGCTGGCGCTGGTCTGGCTCGGCGCGCTGGCCGTCCTGGCCCTCCTCGCCTGGCGCTGGCAGCGGCTCCTGACTGCGACCGTCAGCGAAGACCTCGCCCATGCCGCCGGCATCCGCCCCGACCGCGAACGCCTTGTCCTGGTCATCGCCCTCGCTCTCGTCGTCGCCGTGGCGCTGAAGATCGTCGGCGCGCTTCTCATCGCCGCCATGCTGATCATCCCCGCCGCCACCGCCCGCAGCTTCGCCCGCACCCCCGAGACGATGGCCGCGCTCGCCATCCTCCTCGGCGCGGGTTCGGGACTCGGCGGCCTCGGCCTCTCGCTCTGGCAGGACACGCCGACCGGACCCTCGATCATCGTAACCGCCGCCGCGCTCTTCGCGCTGGCCTCTTTCCGGCGACAAAGTTGAGCAGAAACCCGTATCTTGCCCGAAGCTTGCCCAAATTCACCGCTATCACCGGCCCCAGACCAGCCAGGGCCAAAGATGCCAAGGCCAAAGTTACCAAGGACTGACCCGTGTTCCGCTTGATCGGTTTTCTCGTGATCTTCGCCCTCACCGCCGGGGGCTTCGTCTTCGTCGACTACAAGATGTCCGCCCGCTGGGCCGGGCGCGAGGATGCCGGCGGACTGACCTTCCGCGAATATCTCGGCGGGCTCTCCGGGCGTATCTCGGGCCTCGGCGGGGGCGGCGCACAGGGGATGCCGACAAAGCTGGCCGACATGCTGCCGAAACCTCCCGAAGGCTGGAAGGCCCGCCCGGTCGAAGCGGGGGACACCGAGGGGTTCCTGCCAAAGAGCGACAAGAAGGCCGACAAGAAGGGCATCGCCGCCGTTACCGCGATGGCCGGGGGCGAGGCCGGATCGGGCGTCGAGGTGGCCGCGCTGACCTATGAAAAGGGCGACCGCAAGCTGATCGTCAAGGCGGTGCGCTACCCGAACCTGATCTTCACCAGCATGGCGGCGATGCCCCAGCGGCTGGAACTGCAGATGCAGACCGCCGAATTCCGCGGCACCGAATTCGCCACCGTCCGCGGTCTCGACGTGACCGAAGACCTTCTGCCCGACGGCTTCCGGGGCCGGATGTTCCTTGCCGATGTCGGCGGGCAGATCCACCTGCGGGTGCTTGCGCCGAAACGGATGAAGGATGAGGAACTGGTGCCCTTCCTGCAAACCCTGCATGTCAAGGCGATGAACGCGGATGTGGTCGACAAGGTCGAGGGGCTGGGCGAGGTTCCGGTGATCGTCCTCGCCTCGGCGCTGGAGGGGGCCGAGCGGGATGCCTACCTGGCCGACGTCGCCGCGCGTGGGGCAGCAAAGGCGGCGCACGTGGACGCCGAAAGCGCCGAGGCCGCAGCGGCGCAGACGACCGAAACCCCGGTCGAGGACAGCGCGGGTGGCGGGTTCCTGAGCACGCTTTTCGGCGGCGGTGAGGACCCTGCGCCGGAGGCCGAGGCCGCGGCACCGGCGAAATCCGGCAAGGTCGGCTGCACCACCGGCAAGGATGGCGTCAAGCGTTGCACCGTCGCGACCGCGGCCCCAGGCGGCTGACCCGAAATCGGGACCTGCACACCAAGTCCAGGAATTCTTTTGAAAATTCATGGGCTTAAGGCAGGAACACAGCCTCCTAGAAGCTCAATCCCGAAAACCGCGACGGGTTCTGCGGCACGCCCGGCAGGACGCAGAGCATCTCATACAGGAAATTCGCCCCGATCAGCGCGGTGTTCCCCGTCGGGTCATAGGGTGGCGAGACCTCAACCAGATCGCAGCCGACGAGGTTCAGTCCCGCACAGCCCCGGATGATCTCCAGCCCCTGCCAGGTGGTCAGCCCGCCCGGCTCCACCGTCCCGGTGCCGGGGGCAAAGGCTGAATCCAGACTGTCGATGTCATAGCTGAGGTAAACCGGCGCATCACCGATCTTCTCGCGGACAATCCGCATCAGCGGGGTCAGCGACTTGTGCCAGCATTCCTCGGCCTGCACCACCGTCCAGCCCTGCCTGCGGCCCCAGTCGAAATCATCCGCCGCATAGCCGGTGGCGCGCAGCCCGATCTGGAACACCTTGTCGTTCAGCAGGCAGCCATCCTCCCACGCCCGGCGGAAGGGGCAGCCATGCGCCACCGTCTCGCCGAACATCGTGTCGTTGATGTCGGCATGGGCGTCGATGTGGATCAGCGCGACCGGCCCATGACGCTCCTTGATCGCCCGCAGGATCGGCCAGGTCAGGGTATGGTCGCCGCCGAGGGTCAGCGGGATCACCCCATGCGACAGCACCTCGCGGTAATGCGCGGTGATGATGTCGACCGTCTTCTTCAGGTCGAAGGTGTTGATCGGCACATCGCCCAGGTCGGCCACCTGCAGATGATCGAAGGGCGCGGCCCCGGTGGCCATGTTGTAGGGCCGGATCATCCGGGACTCATCCCGGATCTGCCGGGGGCCAAGCCGCGTGCCGGGGCGGTTCGAGGTGCCATGGTCCATCGGGATGCCGATGAAGGCCGCATCCAGCCCCTTGGCAGAGGTCGCCGCAGGCAGCCGCATCATCGTCGCCGGTCCGCCGAAGCGCGGCATGTCGTTGCCGCCGAGGGGTTGGTTGAAGCCGCTCATTTCATCCGCCTTCCCGTGCTGGTCCGCGCCAAGCTTGCCCAGATTTCAAGCGGCGGCAAGCCGCGGCGCCTCCTCGCGCGACGTCTTTTAGTCGGCAGGGCGCAACCAAGGCGAGGAGTGCCAAAAGCCTCGACGAGCGGCCCCGTCAGCGCGCGGCCAGCAGCCGGTCCAGCACCGCGCCCACCTCGGTGCCCTCGCTGATCTGCGGCAGGCTCTGCGTCAGCCCGTCGGCGGCTTCCTTCCGCGCCACATCCTCCGCCGCCAGCGGAAACGCCCTGCGCGGGTCCCGCTCGGCCCGCAGCCCAAGGTCGAAGAACGACTGGCCGAACTCGGTCCACTCCGCCCCGTCGCGGCAGCCGAACGAGGTCCGGTCCCCCCGCGCCGCCGTGATGATCAGCCGGTCCGGAGCGGCAATGTCGTCGATGAACGAGCCCGAATGGCAGGCCGAGACGACGATGACCGCCGGGCCGATCCCGCTGTCCTCCAGCATCCTGCGAAACTCTTCCGCGGTCAGGTTGGTGGTCCCGGCTTCGGGGAAGCTCAGCGAAAAGACGTCCTCGCCGCCATGCGAGGCAAGGAACAGGAAGGCCACGTCCTCCGGCCCCTGCCGCCGCCCGATCTCGGCCAGCGCGCGGGCCAGGTTGGCGCGGTTCGCCAGCGGATAGCGCGTCGGATGGTCGTGGCTGTTCGCCAGCCGCAGCGTCCGCCCGCCCGAGCCGTATTGCGCATCAAGGATGGCAAAGACGCTTTCCACCTCGGTCAGGAACACCGACTGGTCCGCCGTGCCCCCCAGCGCCAGGGCAAAGACCTCCGGCACCCCCGGCACCTGCGGCGCAAGCGCGCCGACCTGTTCCCCCATCAGCCGATCTTGCGCCGCATACAGCGCCTCGACATCGACCGGGGTATAGGCCTCGTCCCAACCGGCATCGGGAAAGACATACAGCGCATCCACCGGGAACCAGCGCAGCACCACCTCCTGCGTCGCCAGGAACACCACCGCCATCACCAGCCCCGCCCGCAGCCAGCGCCGTCCCGGCGCCCGCAACAGCCAGACCAGAAGCGCCACCCCGATCAGATGCGTCAGGCCCCGCAGCGCCGCAACCCGCGCCTCGGTCGCGAACAGGCCGGGCGCCTCGCGATACAGCGTCCAGATCGCCAGGTTCAGCACCGCCCCCAGCAGGAACAGCAGCGTCACGGCGCGGGCCAGCAGGTCCACCCGCCCGACCAGCGCCAGTCCCGCGACCAGCCCCGCCACCACCATCGCGCTTTGCGCCACCGCCGTCTGCACGCCCCAGAGCGACAGCTCGCCCCCCGGTCCGAAGCTGGCCCTCTGGGCTGCGATCTCGGCCAGCCAGAAGACCAGGATCGCCCCCAGCGCCACCAGCGCGGGCCGGGCAGAAAGACGCGCGGGACTGTCCGTCATAACCATGCTCGATTCCCTTTTCCGCCCTTCAACCGCAGAATCCCGGCAAGACTGCGGCGGCATGTCGCGAATGTCGTTTTCTGACGCCAAAGGTCGGGTGGACTTGCCCGCCTTCCCGCGCCTCTGTCAGATAGGGGCAAACCATTGCCCGGAGGCGCGCAAGATGAAGACCCATGTGAAAGCCCTTGTCGTCGGCGGCGGCGCGGTCGGCACCGGGATCGCCTATCACCTCGCCAAGGCCGGCTGGGACACCATGCTGGTCGAACGCGACGAGCTGACCGCAGGCTCCACCTGGCACGCCGCGGGCCTGCTGCCGCTGTTCAACATGGGCTACGCCACCACCCATATCCACAAGTATTCGGTCGATTTCTACAAGGGCCTGCAAGCCGAAACCGGCCTCGACGCGGGCTTCTATGTCGTCGGCAACCTGCGGATGGCGCAACATCAGCAGCGGATGGACGAGTACATGCTCTACTCCTCCGTCGCCGAGACCGCAGGGGTCTACCACGAATTCCTGACGCCCAAGGAAATCAAGGACCGCTGGCCGCTGGTCCGCACCGAAGACCTGATCGGCGCGCTCTACCACCCGCAGGACGGCTACATCAACCCGGCCGACGTGACCCAGGCCATGGCCAAGGGCGCCCGCCAGCACGGCGCCACCATCGAGCGCAAGGTCCAGGTCGACGGCTACCGCTGGACCGGCAGCGAATGGATCGTCTCCTGCACAAGGCTGGAGGAAAAGGGCGGGATGCTGGTCGCCACCGACGACAAGTTCGACATCACCGCCGAACATGTCGTGACCGCCACCGGCAACCACGCCCAGCGCACGGCGAAGCTTCTGGGCATCAAGACCCCCGCCGTCGTGGTCGAACACCAGTATATCGTGACCGAGCCCGACCCCGCCCTCGTCGAATGGCGCAAGACCAACCCGCAGCACCCGGTCCTGCGCGATGCCGATGCCAAATGGTATGTGCGTGAGGAACGCGGCGGCTGGATCCTCGGCCCCTACGAAAAGGGCGCCCCCGCCCGCTTCCAGTATGGCGTCCCCGACAGCTTCCGCGCCGACCTCTTCCCGCTGGATCTTGAGCGGATCGAGCAGGAATACATGTCCTTCATCCACCGCATCCCCTCGTCTGAAACCGTGGGCCTCAAGGACGATTACAACGGCCCGATCTGCTATACCCCCGACGGCAACCCGCTGGTCGGCCCCGCGCCCGGCCTGCGCAACATGTGGCTGGCGGAAGGCTTCTCCTTCGGCATCACGGCGGCAGGCGGCACCGGCCATTACCTCGCCCAGCTGATGACCGAGGGCGAGGCCGAAATCGACATGGCCTCGCTCGACCCCAAGCGGTTCGGCGGCTGGATGACCACCGAATACGCCTCCCGCAAGAACGAGGAGTGCTACGACCACGTCTTCATCCTGCACCACCCCGACGAAGAGCGCGAAACTTGCCGCCCGTTGCGCACCGCCCCCGCCTATGACCGGCAGAAAGAGATGGGCGCGCAGTTCGGCCAGGTGAACGGCTGGGAACGCCCGAACTACTACGGGCCCAAAGACGCCCCCGCCGATTTCGATCACAACTCGCGCAGCTTCCGGCGCGGCGCCTGGTGGCAATATGCCAAGGCCGAGGCCGAGGCCGTCCGCAACACCGTCGGCATCATCGACGCCTCGGCCTTCACCAAGCATCTGCTGCGCGGGCCCGGCGCGACCGCCTTCCTCGACCATTTCACCTGCAACAAGCTGCCGAACGTGGGCCGGATCAACCTGACCTATGCCCTCACAGAACACGGCACCACGCGGACCGAATACACCATCGTCCGCCTGAAGCAGGACGAATACTACCTGATCTCCGCCGGGGCCTGGACGGCCTATGACTACGACTTCCTGCAGAAAGCGGCGGACGACTGGATGGCGCAAGGCGGCGGCCATATCGACATCCACGACATCACCACCCAATGGGGCGTCTACGCGCTGGCCGGCCCCAACGCCCGCGCGCTGCTGAAGGACATCGTCAAGGACGCCGATCCCGACACCGTTCTGTCGAACAAGCGCTTCCCCTGGCTGTCCTACCGCGACATCGAACTGGGCATGTGCCCCGTCCGTGCCGTCCGCGTGGCCTATACCGGCGAGCTTGGCTGGGAACTGCACTATCCCATCGAATTCGGCCGCTATCTCTGGGACCTGATCTGGTCGGTCGGTGAAAAGCACGGCCTGAAAGGCGTCGGCGCCCGCGCCCAGAACTGGCTGCGGCAGGAGAAGAGCTACCGCGCCTTCGGCAACGAACTGGGCCGCGACGCAACCCCGCTGGAAGCCGCGCTCGACCGCTTCGTCGACCTGACCAAGGACTTCCGCGGCAAAGAGAAGATGCTGGAGACCGGCATCCGGTCGAAATGCGTGACCCTGCTGATCGACGGCCCGGCGGACACCGATCCCTGGGGCAAGGAGGCGCTGATCCATGACGGCGTGAAGGTCGGCCGCCTGACCTCCGGCGGCTACTCGGTCGCCTTCGGCAAGCAGATCGGCATGGGCTACGTCCCCGCCGCCCTGGCGGAACCCGGCCAGAAGCTGAAGGTCAAGATGCTGCTTCAGGAATGGGATGCCGTCGTGACCGAGGACAGCCCCTTCGACCCGACGAACGCCCGCATCCGCGTAGACGGCTGACCGGTTTCTTCGAAGAAATCGTATCGGAGCCTTCAAAGGCTCCGGTCCGAAATCTTCGAAGAGTTCGGCGGCTCACGCTGGGACAGCCCCCGATCGGCACTGACAAGGACGATGCGGTCGCGCAGCCCGCCGGTCTGGAGCGCGCTTGACTATATCCCTCAGGGGACGGCGCAACGCACCCTAGACCCGCCCCGTCACCTTCTTCCACCACCAGCGCGTGCCCACCAGCAGGAAGCGCCAGTCCTTGAAGAACTCGGGCGGCTTGCCCTCGATGGCGTGGCCGATGAACTGCAACACCCAGCCCGCCACGAACAGCCCCAAAGCCCAGGACCAGAGACCAGGCAGGACCAGACCCAGCATCCCCAGCGCAATCGCCACCACGATCATCGGGATCCCGACCGTATGCGTCAGCCGGTTCCAGGGGTTGCGGTGGCTTTCGGCATAGTCGGCGATCCAGTCGTCCCAGCTGCGTCCCTTCAACATCGCCTGATCCTCCCTTTCCCCGAAAAGGATAGGCCCGCCGCGCTTGTTGGCGCAATGCGCAGGCGCCGTCTTTCCGCCGGGTCATCGCCCGCCGCCTTGAAGCAAGCCCCCGACGCCGCCATCTAGGAACATCGGATGGAGAGATGATGAGCGACCGAGAGCGCAGATTCCAGCGGCAGTTCGACGTCATCGGGCGTCTGGTTCCGGTGCTGCAAGGACCGATGTCGACGCTGCGCGGCGACAGCTGGTTTGCGGTCCGCCTTCCTGTCGCGCTTCTTCTGATTCTGGGCGGCCTGTTTTCCTTCCTGCCCGTGCTGGGCGTCTGGATGCTGCCGCTTGGTCTGCTGCTGCTCGCGGTCGACCTGCATATCCTGCGCGCCCCGATTTCGGCGGCCATCATCCGGGCGCGGCATGGCGGGCGGCGCTGGATGCGGCGCTGGCGGGCCCGGCGCCAATAAGACGCGCGAAGCCTCGGAAGTCTCCCTGTCGTGGTCCTGTTTCACTGGCCCGGCATACCGGGGCAGGAAAGCGGGGTCGCCATGACACGCCACGAGCGCAGGTTTCACCGCCAGTTTCAGGCGCTGGAGCGCATGATCCCCCCGCTGCGCGGACCGATGTCGCATCTGCGCCGGGACAGCTGGTTTCCCATCCGCTTTCCGCTGGCGGTGATGCTGACGATCGGGGGGCTCTTCTGGTTTCTGCCGGTGCTGGGCCTGTGGATGCTGCCCGCGGGTCTTCTGCTGCTGGCCATCGACCTGCCCACTCTGCGCGGTCCGGTCTCGGTACTGGTGATCCGGGGCCGCCGCCTGGCACAGCGCTGGCTCCGGCGCTGGCGCGGGGGACGCCGCTAGTCTTCCTCGGACAGTTCCTGCTCCAGGAACCGCTCGAAAGCGTCGAGGTCCAGCGGATCGACCTGCCCGAAGGCCCGCATCCAGACCAGCGCCCCGCGCATCGCCTCGGGTTCCAGCTTGCACCAGATCACCCGGCCGCGTTTCTCCCGGCTGATCAGCCCCGCCTCGGACAGCACGGCAAGGTGCTTGGAAATGGCGGCAAGGCTCATGGCGAAGGGCTCGGCCACATCCGTCACCGCCATGTCGTCCTCCAGCAGCATGGCCAAGATCGCCCGCCGGGTCGGGTCGGCCAGGGCGGCGAAGACGGCATCCAAGGGGTCGGTCATCCGGCGACTATCCCTGCGCACCCGGCAATCGTCAACCGCGGGGTTGAATATGGAAAGGCGCGCGGATGCGGCCACCTAGCTTGCCCGCGGCAAGCAAAGCATAGCCATTTCAAAAGCTTGTACCTTTCTCTGCGTGCTTGACTCCTGCCCCCCCTCTCCGTAGAACCGCGACGACCGACAAGGGGCCAAACCTCATGGCGACCGAGCCCGATCCCGACCGTCTCCGCGCGCTGGAAGCGCGGCTCGATCAGGCGAAGGGCAAGCCTGAGGTGAAGCAGACCGAAACGGCCAAGGGTTTCTCGCAGGGCGAGGTGGCCTGGAGGATGGTGATCGAGCTGGCGACCGGCATCATGCTGGGAACCGCCATCGGTTACGGGATCGACGCGCTGTTCGGCACGCTCCCGGTCTTCCTGGTGATCTTCTCGCTTCTGGGCTTCGCGGCGGGCGTCAAGACGATGCTCGGCACCGCGAAGGAACTGGGACGGAAGGCCGAAAAGGCCGGGAAGAAAGGGGACTGACGATGGCGACCGAAGAACACGGCAGCGGGCTTGCGATCCACCCGATGGACCAGTTCATGGTCAAGCCGCTGTTCGGCAACGGCCCCATCGAATGGTACACCCCCACCAACGTCACCCTCTGGATGGGCATCGCCATCCTCGCGATGGTCGCGCTTCTTGTCCTGTCCACCCGCCGCCGCGCCATCGTCCCCTCGCGCGGGCAGTCGGTGGCCGAGATGTTCTACGGCTTCATCCACAAGATGGTGGAGGACGTCGCCGGCCATGAAGGCCTGAAGTTCTTCCCCTATGTCATGACCCTCTTCATGTTCGTCTTCCTGTCGAACATGCTGGGCCTGATCCCGATGTCCTTCACCACCACCTCGCACATCGCCGTCACCGCGGTGCTCGCGCTTCTGGTGTTCCTGACCGTCACCCTCGTCGGCCTCTACCGCAAGGGCATCGGCTTCCTGGCGATGTTCTGGGTCTCCTCGGCGCCGCTGATCCTGCGCCCGATCCTCGCGGTGATCGAGCTGATCTCCTACTTCGTCCGCCCGCTCAGCCATTCCGTCCGTCTCGGCGGCAACATGATGGCCGGCCATGCCGTGATCAAGGTCTTCGCGGGCTTTGCCGGCGCGATGGGCGTCGCCTCGGTCGTCCCGATTGCCGCCATCACCGCGGTCTACGGGCTGGAAACCCTCGTCGCGGCCGTCCAGGCCTATGTCTTCACCATTCTGACCTGCGTGTACCTGCGCGACGCCGTCGGCGACGCCCACCACTAAGGTCCGGACAACCAACCCCCAGCATTCCAAAGGAGAATATCATGGAAGGCGAACTCGCGCTCCTCGGCAAATACATCGGTGCCGGCCTTGCAACCATCGGTCTGGGCGGCGCCGGCATCGGCGTGGGCCACATCGCCGGCAACTTCCTGTCGGGCGCCCTGCGCAACCCGTCGGCAGCCCCCGGCCAGATGGCCAACCTCTTCGTCGGCATCGCCTTCGCGGAAGCCCTCGGGATCTTCTCGTTCCTGATCGCCCTTCTGCTGATGTTCGCCGTCTGATCCTTCCTGACTGACGTCCGGGCCGGACAGCTGTCCGGCCCTGGTTCCAAAGTTCAGGAGAGACGACATGGCAACCGAGAACACAGCGACCCAAGTCGCGAGCCAGTGCGTCAGCGAGCATGGCGGGGCCATCGGCATGCCGCAGCTTTGCGGCGACTGGATTCCCAACCAGATCTTCTGGCTTCTGGTCACGCTGGTCGTGATGTATTTCGTGCTGTCGAAGATCGCCCTGCCGCGCATCGGCGCGGTCCTGGCCGACCGGAAAAGCACGATCACCAACGACCTTGCCGCAGCCGAAGAGCTGAAGCAGAAGGCGGTTTCCGCCGAAAAGGCCTATAACGACGCGCTGGCCAATGCCCGTACCGAAGCGGCGAAAATCGTCGCCCAGGCCCGGGCCGAGATCCAGAAGGACCTCGACGCCGCCACCGCGAAGGCCGATGCCGAGATCGCCGCCAAGGCCGCGGAATCGGAAAAGACCATCGCCGGCATCCGCGACGGCGCTGCCGCTGCGGTGGCCGAAGTCGCCCGCGACGTGGCCGCCGAACTGGTGTCCGCTCTCGGGCGCGGGGCGGATGCGAACACGGTCACGGCGGCCGTCACGGCTCGGCTGAAAGGGTAAGGCGATGAAGAAGCTCTCCATCCTCCTCGCCCTTGCGGCTTCGCCCGCGATGGCGGCCTCAGGCCCGTTCTTCTCGCTGCAGAACACCAACTTCGTGGTTCTGATCGCCTTCCTCATCTTCATCAGCATCCTCGTCTACATGAAGGTGCCCGCGAAGCTGGCCGGAATGCTCGACGCCCGCGCGGCGGCGATCAAGGCCGACCTCGACGAGGCGCGCGCGCTTCGGGAAGAGGCCAAGTCGATCCTCGCCAGCTATGAGCGTCGGCAGAAGGAAGTGCAGGAGCAGGCCGACCGCATCGTCAGCTCCGCCAGGGAAGAGGCGCTCGCCGCCGCCGCCCAGGCCAAGGCAGACCTCAAGACCTCGATCGCCCGCCGTCTGGCTTCGGCGACCGACCAGATCGCCTCGGCGGAAGCCGCCGCGATCCGGCAGGTCCGCGAACAGGCCGTCTCGGTGGCCGTGGCCGCGGCAGGCGACGTGCTGTCGAAGCAGATGACGGCAGAGGCCGCGTCCTCCTCCATCGACGAGGCGATTGCCCAGGTCGAAGCCCGGTTGCACTAAGTCCGATTGCAGAAATCGAAACCGGCGGTCCGCAGGGGCCGCCGGTTTTGCTTTGGCGGGGCCAGGAAGAGATGCCGCTGGAAGGGGAGCGAAAGTGCGACGGGATCAGGACTTGAAACACCTGTCATCCCCGCGCAAGCGGGGAACCAGTGCTCTTGGGCCCCCGCTTGCGCGGGGGTGACAGGAAATTCACCGACGCAGCGCCCCAGCGCGGGGAGGGGAGGGGACTGGGCTCGCGTCAGGAGGTCCTCAATCCCCAACCAGCGCAGCCCGGCCACCACGACGACCCCCAGCAATGCTGCCGCCACATCGCTGCGCAAGACCAGCATCAGCCCCACGACCGACGCCGGTTTTGCTTTGGCGGGGTCGCTCGTCGAGCACTTTTCGTGCACTCCTCGCTGGCGCACCGCTCTCACGACGAGTGCATGAAATGCATCGAGGAGTGACGCTCTGCCGCGCGACGCGTGCACGAAGTGCTCAAGGAGCAGCCTCCTAAAGCCCCATCCAGCGCAGACCGGCCACCACGACGACACCCAGCAACGCCGCCGCCACATCGCTGCGCAAGACCAGCGTCAGCCCCACGACCGATGCCAGCGCCAGCCCCTCGGCCAGCCCGCCCGCCTGCACCGCCAGCGCGGTGATCCCGGCCATCACCGCCAGTGGCGTCGCCCGCAGCGCGGCTTCCACGCGGGGCGAAACCGGCACGAAGCGCATCAGCGTGAAACCCGCCATCCGGCACAGGAAGGCCGCCGCCGCCATCACCGCCAGAAGCATCGGAAAGCTCTCGGTCATGACGGCTCCCGCCAGACCAGCGCGGCCACCGCGCCTCCGGCCAGCCCCGCCCCGATGATCGCGGGCGCCGGGCCAAGCAGGTGGAAGATCGCCAGAGCGGCCGCCGCGCCCACCACCACCGGCAAGAGGTCGACCCTGGTCTTGATCATCGCCGTCACCATCCCGGCGGCAAAGCAGGGCAGCATCAGGTCAAAGCCCAGAGCCTGCGGCGCCGGCAGGACGGAAACCGCCGCCGCCCCCAGCGCGGTGCCCGAAAGCCACCCGACCGCGATCGGTGCCCCGGTCCCCGCCAGATAGGCGCGGTCCTCCTCGCCCGTGCGGATCGCCCGCATGGTCATCAGCCAGTTGGCATCGCCCAGAAGCAGCAGGCTGCCATAGGCTTTCAACGGACCCGCCGACCAGAGCCAGGGCTGCAGGGTCGCCCCGAACAGCAGGTAGCGGGCATTGATCACCAGGATCGTGGCAAACAGCGCCCAGGCCGTCGCCTGCCCGGTCTGCAACAGGTTCACCGCCGCCAGCTGCGCCGAGCCGGAATAGATCGCCGCGCTGGTCGCCACGGCCTTTCCCACCCCGAACCCCGCCTGCGCCGCCACCAGCCCGAACCCCAGCCCATAAGCGAAGATGCTGACTGCCAGTGGCACCCCATCCCGCGCCCCGCGCCGGAACCCGTCAAGGGTAAACGGCGCCCTCATCGCAGGTCAGGGCCTGTCCCGACGTTGCGCTGACCTGTCATTCCCGTGCAGGCAGGGACCCGGACTCGCGGTCGTTTCACCATCCGACTTTGGGTTCCCGCTTGCGCGGGAATGACAGGTCGCGGGGGGTTGAACCAGGTCGGCAATCCACCCCTCATCACCCCCGCCCCGCCTGCCGCAACACCCGGTCCAGGACGTCCAGGAACCGGCTCCGGTCGGCCTTCGAGAACATCTTCCCGCCTCCCTGCCGGAACGGATCGGCCGACCGCAGATCCTGCATAAGGTCCCGCGTGGCCAGCGCCATGCCGACATTCGCCGCCGTCAACTCCTCGCCGTTGTGCTTGACCACCCGCGCCCCCGCCGCCACGCATTTCGCGGCAAGCGGGATATCCCCGGTGACGACCACATCCCCCGGCCCGCAGGCTTCGGCGATCCATTTGTCGGCCTCGTCCGGCCCACTGGACACGAACACGCTCTCGACCAGCGGGTTCTGCGAGGGCCGTATGCCCCCGTTCGACACCACCACCATCCGCACCTTGTGGCGGGTGGCCACCGTCTCCGCCTCGCCCTTCACCGGGCAGGCGTCGGCGTCGATATAGAGCGTCATGCGGCCCCCAGAGGGCTGCGGGGACAGGTTAAGATTTCCCTAAGACCCACAACCAACCCCTTGATTCCAAAGGGCGGAAGAAAGTGCCCGCGCGTGGGCACCTCAGATCGCCGCCTTCCGCATCTCGTCCAGGTAGATCTCCCGCAGCCGGGTGGCCACCGGCCCCGGCTTGCCGGTCCCGACCGGCTTCCCGTCGACCTCGACCACCGGCATCACGAAAAGCGAGGCCGCGGTCGAGAAGGCCTCGTCCGCCCCGTGCGCCTCCTCCGGCGTGAAGGCCCGCTCCTCCACCTCGAACTGAGCCTCCCTCGCGAAGCGAAGCACCGCCGCCCGGGTGATCCCGTGCAGGATATCGTTGCCCAGCGCCCGGGTGATGATCCGGTTGCCCTTCACGATCCAGGCGTTGTTCGAGGTCCCCTCCGTCACCGCCCCGGCTTCATCCGTGAACCAGCTGTCGTCCACCCCCGCCTTCTTCGCGGCCATCTTGCCCATCGAGGGGTAGAGAAGCTGCACCGTCTTGATATCCACGCGGGACCAGCGCAGGTCGGGGATGGTGATCACCTTCAACCCGGTCTTCGCCGCCGGGGCATCGGCCATGTTCGGGATGTCCTGGGTGAAGGCCACGATGGTCCCCGGCAGGTCCGCCGCCGGGAACAGGAACGACCGGTCCCCCGGATTGCCCCGCGTGACCTGCAGGTAGATCATCCCCTGCTCGATCCCGTTCCGGGCGACCAGCTCCCGATGCATCGCCAGCAGATCCGCCTCGCCGACCGGGCAGGTCATCTCCAGCTCGGCAAGCGACCGCCACAGCCGCTTCACATGCCCGTCGAAGTCGATCAGCTTACCATCCAGCACCGAGGTCACCTCATAGACCCCGTCGGCCATCAGGAAGCCCCGGTCGAAGATCGACACCTTCGCCTCGCCCTCGGGCAGGTAGTCTCCATTCACGTAGACGGTGCGAGTCATTCTCTATCCCCAAAGCTGCGGCAGGGCCGGGTGGATGTGGCGGTCGTCGTAGACAACCGGATGGTCGCGGTCCTGCGCCATGTCGGCGGGGCCGTCAAGGTCGGACCAGTCGGCCCCCTGCGCCACCAGGATCGCCGGGGCCATCGAGAGCGAAGTCGCGATCATGCAGCCGACCATCACCCGAAGGCCCAGCCGCCGCGCCTCGTCCCGTGCCCGCATGGCCTCGGTCAACCCGCCGGTCTTGTCGAGTTTCAGGTTCACCACGTCGTACTTGCCCAGAAGCCCCGGCAGCGAGGCCGCATCATGGGCGGATTCGTCGGCGCAGACCGGCAGCGGGCGGGCGATCTCGGCCAGCATGTCATCGGCCCCCTGCGGCAGGGGTTGTTCCACCATCTCCACCCCCAGCCGGATCAGGTGGGGGGCGAGGTCGGTGTAGACCTCGGGCGTCCAGCCCTCGTTCGCATCGACGATCAGGCGGACCTTGGGGGCGCCCTGCCGCACCGCCTCGATCCTCGGCATGTCGGCGGGGGTGCCGAGCTTCACCTTCAGCACCGCCCGATGCGCGTTCCGGGCGGCGGCGGCGCGCATCGCCTCGGGCGTGTCGAGCGAGAGGGTGAAGGCGATCTCCACCGGCTTCGGCCGGGTCAGGCCCACAAGGTGCCAGACCGGATTGCCCGTGGTCTTGGCCTCGAGGTCCCAGAGCGCGCAGTCGACCGCATTCCGCGCCGCGCCGGGCTTCATCGCCTGTTGCAGGGCAGCCCGGGTGATGCCCTCGGGCAGCGCATGAATCGCCGCAATGGTGTCTTCCACCGTCTCGCCATAGCGCGGATAGGGCAGGCCCTCGCCCCAGCCGCGATACCCGCCGCGCGTGACGGTGGCCGTGACTACCCGCGCCTCGGTCTTGGACCCGCGCGAGATTGTGAAGGGGTTGCGGAGAGGGAAGGTTTCGGCCCGGGCGGTGATCATGGCGGGACTTTAGGGGGCGATGCCGGGTTTGGGAAGGTGGCCTGGTTTCTGCAATCGCAAAAGGAATGTTGCACCGCAGCGCGCAAGAATATAGCCATCGGAAAGCGACTTGCGTAATATCCTTGCCCCATAGGTTTCCCCATGAGCTTCCGCCTGCAACCCCCCGCCCCGGCCCGCCCGAACCGTTGCCAGCTGTTTGGTCCGGGCTCGCGGCCCGAACTGTTCGCCAAGATGGCGGCCTCGGCAGCGGATGTGATCAACCTTGATCTTGAGGACTCCGTCGCACCCGCCGACAAGCCGCAGGCACGGGCCAATATCATCACGGCGATCAGCGCGGTAGACTGGGGCCGCAAGACCCTGTCGGTGCGGATCAACGGGCTCGACACGCCCTTCTGGTACCGCGATGTGGTGGACCTGCTGGAACAGGCGGGCGAGCGGCTGGACCAGATCATGATCCCCAAGGTCGGCTGCGCGGCGGATGTCTATGCGGTGGATGCGCTGGTCACTGCCTGCGAGGCGGCGGCGGGGCGCAGGAAGCGGATCGGGCTGGAAGTGATCATCGAGACGGCGGCGGGGATCGCGCATGTCGAGGAGATCGCGGCCTCGTCCCCTCGCCTGCAGGCGATGAGCCTTGGCGCGGCGGATTTTGCGGCCAGCATGGGGATGCAGACCACCGGGATCGGTGGCACGCAGGAGAACTACTACATGCACCGCCAGGGACAGAAATATTGG
This sequence comes from Tabrizicola sp., assembly GCF_036781545.1. GTDB lineage: Bacteria > Pseudomonadota > Alphaproteobacteria > Rhodobacterales > Rhodobacteraceae > Tabrizicola. The sequence continues at coordinate 15,369 of NZ_DAIQAT010000004.1, read as the reverse complement.
TCCGACCCCTGGCACTGGGCGCAAGCGGCCATCGTGGCGGCCTGCCGGACGCATGGCGTCTTGCCGGTGGACGGACCGTTCGGGGATTTCTCGGACGAAGAGGGCTTTCGGGCCCAGGCGCGGCGGTCGGCGGTGCTGGGGATGGTGGGGAAATGGGCGATCCACCCGAAGCAGGTGGCGCTGGCCAACGAGGTATTCACCCCATCCGAGGCAGCAGTGACCGAAGCGCGCGAGATTCTTGCGGCGATGGAGGCCGCCAAGACGGCGGGCCAGGGCGCGGCGGTCTACAAGGGGCGTCTGATCGACATCGCCAGCATGCGGCAGGCCGAGGTGATCGTGCGGCAGGCGGAGTTGATCGGGGTTTAGGCAAGGTGGGGTAGAACCCCACCCTACCGTTTCAACGCGAATATCCCGGAGCCAACCACCAGCGCAGCGCCGATCCAGGTGGCGAGGTCGGGGCGTTCGCCGAAGAGCGCCATCGCCAGCACCATGGCGAAGATCAGCCGGGTATAGCGGAAGGGCGTGACGGCCGAGACCTCTCCCGTCCGCATGGCATAGGTCAGGGCATGATAGCCCGCCACCGCGAAGACGGTTCCGCCCGCGAGATATAGAAGGGCTGGCCCGGTCGGGAGGGTCGCGCCGCCGGTGACGGCAAGAAGGATCGCCCCGGCACTGGCGAGCATGGCGAAGCCCAAGGCGCCAAGCTGGCGGTTCGAGAGACCCTTCGGCGCGGCGCGGGTGGCAAGGTCGCGGCCCGCGAAGCCGAGGAGGCCGACGACGGCGAGGAGGGAGAGGGCCGAGAAGTCCGACCCCGGCCGCAGGATCACCAGCACGCCGACGAACCCGACCAGCACGGCCAGCCAGCGCTGCGGCGTGACCCGCTCACCGAAGACCAGCGCAGCCCCGGCGACGACGACGAGCGGTGTCGCCTGCAGGATCGCCGAGGTGGTGGAGAGGGCCGTGAGCGTGATGGCCAGGCCATAGAAGAGACGGCCCGTAACCTCGAACCCGCAGCGGACCAGCATGGGACGGGAAAGGAAGGCGGGGGGCAGGAGCGCCTCACCCCGGCGGGCGGCCATCGCGCTGAAAACGAGCACCCCGGCAAGGCCGATGGTCAGGAGGACCTGGCCGAGGGGAAGGCCGCGGGCGGCGGCCTTGACGAAGACATCCTCGACCGCGAAGCCCGCCATCGAGGCGGTCATGTAAAGCGCGCCGCGCTGGTTGTCGGTCATCGCTGCGTGATCCTCCCCGAGCACTTCGTGCACTCGTCGGAGTTGCCCTGCGAGGAGTGCACGAAGTGCTCGAGGAGCCTGCGCGAAAGCGTCACCGCGCACCCCAGGTGTCGCTTAGCCGGTAGCCTTCCGGCCAGGGATCGGCGGGGTCGAGCATGTGCTGGTGCGTGCCGGTGATCCAGGCCCGGCCAGAGATTTCCGGCAGGATCGCGGACAACTCGCCGACGCGGGTGGTGCCGACGATCCGCCCCTCGAACTGGCCGCCGATCAGCGAGCGGGCGCGCAGCACCTCGCCCGGTCCGATCTGGCCACGCGCCGCCAGGATCGCCAGCCGGGCGGAGACGGCGGTGCCGGTGGGGGAGCGATCGATCTTGCCGGGGCGGATCGAGACGGCGTGCTGCGTCTCCCAGCCATCGGCAGCGCGGGTCAGGGGACCGGCGAAGAGACAGAAGGAGAAATGCCGCCAGTCGGGGTTTTCGGGATGGGAGAAGCCCAGCTGTTCGTCGGCGGCGGTGGTGATCTGGACGCCCAGTTTCGCCATCGCATGGGCGTCCCCCGGCGCATGGGTGAAACCCAGCGCCTGCGCGTCGACCACGACGAAACTGTCGGCGCCATAGGCGGTGTCCACCATCAGGGTGCCGAGGCCCGGCACCTCCAGCGGCACGCCCAGCCGGTCGGCGAAAGAGGGCAGATTACGGACATGGATGCGCTCGGCCTTGCCGTCCTTGCAGTCGGCCCGCACCGTGACCAGCCCGCCGGGCGCTTCCAGGGTCAGTTCGGTGACGGGCTCGGTCATCGGCAGGATGCCGCTGTCGAGAAGCATCGTCGCGACGCAGATCGAGTTCGAGCCGGACATCGGCGGGTTGTCCTCGGGCTCCATGATGATGAAGCCCATTTGCGCGCGCGGATCCTTGGGCGGGACCAAGAGGTTGACATGCCGGAAGACACCGCCGCGCGGTTCGTTCAGGACGAAGTTGCGCAGGGTCTGGTCGCGCCAGAGCGCCTCGCGCATCTCCCACAATGTGGCACCAGGGGGCGGGGCGACACCGCCGACGATGACATCGCCGACCTCACCCTCGGCATGGGCGGAGATGACATGGATGGTCTTCGAGCTGCGCATGGGGCCTCCTTGCGGCGGGCAAGGTGCGCGGGCGGGGCGGAAATGGCAAGCGCCCCGCCGGGCGGGCGGGGCGCTATTTTTTCGGCGGAGGGGAAAGCCTCAGATCAGCCCGGCGTGTTTCATCGCGGCCTTGATCTTTGCCTTGGTGCCGTCGGTCAGGCCCACCAGCGGCAGGCGGACCTCTTCCGAGCAAAGGCCCAGCACCGACAGCGCGTATTTGGCGCCAACGAGGCCCGGCTCGATGAAGATCGCCTCATGCAGCGGCATCAGCTTGTCCTGATACTCCAGCGCCTTGGCGTAGTCACCGCGGAGCGTCGCCTCCTGGAACTCGGCACAAAGGCGCGGGGCGACGTTGGCCGTCACCGAGATGCAGCCGACCCCACCATGGGCGTTGAAGCCCAGGGCCGTCGCATCCTCGCCAGAAACCTGGATGAAATCGGTCCCGCAGGCGGCACGCTGCTGGCTGACACGCTCGATCTTGCCGGTGGCGTCCTTGACCCCGATGATCCGGGGAAGTTTGGCCAGCGTCCCCATCGTTTCGGGCGACATGTCGACGACCGAGCGGCCGGGGATGTTGTAGATCACGATCGGCAGGGCGCAGCAGTCGTGCAGCGCGGTGAAATGGGCGATCAGGCCCGCCTGCGTCGGCTTATTGTAGTAGGGGGTCACGACCAGCGCGGCTGTGGCGCCGACCTTTTCGGCATGACGCATCAGGGAAATGCCCTCGACCGTGTTGTTCGACCCGGCCCCTGCGACCACCGGAATGCGGCCCGCGACGGCGGCGACGACCTCTTCGATGACCTTCTGGTGCTCGGCGTGCGAGAGCGTCGGGCTTTCGCCCGTGGTGCCCACCGGCACCAGCCCGTGCGAACCTTCGGCGATATGCCAGTCGACCAGCTTCTTCAGCGTCACCAGATCCAGCTCGCCGTTCTTGAACGGCGTCACCAGGGCAGGAAGGGACCCTCTGATCATGACGCTTCTCCTCGTGATGGGCGGGATTGCCCTGAAAGCGCGCCCCTCATAGCCGCAGACCGGCTTAAAGCCAAGTCTCGCCGCTAACGCAGTCGTGGCTTGTGAAGTGCAGGGAGGTCAGGCAGATTCCTGCCATGACAGGCAGGAAAAAGACGATCCGGGCGCTGGGTCTGGCCTTGGCCATCCTGGTGCAACCGGCCGCAGCAGATACGACACAGGCGATGCGGACAGCGCTGGAGCTGGCCGCGAAGGCGGATTGGGCGGGCGCGCTGGCGGTCGCCCCTTCGGGCGTCGGGCGCGACGTCATCGAATGGCAGCGCCTGCGGGCGGGCGACGGGCGGCTGGGCGAGTATGAGGACTTCCTCCGCCGCCGCCCGGACTGGCCCGGCCTGCCGCTGCTGCGCGAAAAGGGCGAGGAGGCGGTGTCCCGGTCGACCGATCCGGCCCGGGTGATCGCCTGGTTCGACGCCGGACCGCCGGAAACGGGCAAGGGCGCCATCGCCTATGTCCGCGCGCTTTTGGCGGTGGGCCGGGCGGCAGATGCCGAAACCGAGGCGATGCGGGCCTGGTCCACCCTGCCCTTCGCGGCAGACCAGGAGCAGGCGCTGATCGATCTTGCCCCCGAGGCGGTCGGTTTCGTGCACGAGCTGCGGCTGGACAACCTCTTGTGGCAGGGCCGGGCGAACGAAGCCGAGCGGATGCTGAAGCGGGTGCCCGAGGACGTAAGGGCGCTGGCCCGGGCGCGGCTGGCCCTGCAGGCGCAAAGCAAGGGCGTCACCGGGCTGATCGAAGCGGTGCCGAAGGCGCGGGCGGGGGATGCGGGCCTTGCCTATGACCGCTTCATCTGGCGGATGAGAAAGGACCTCTACGACGAGGCGACCGAGCTGATCCTGGAACGCTCGAAATCCGCCGAAAGCCTGGGCCGCCCCGAGGCCTGGGCCGAACGCCGCGCGGTGCTGGCGCGCTACCTGATGCGCAACGGCCGGGCGAAAGAGGCCTATCGAGTGGCCGCGAACCATCATCTGCCGACCGACAGCGGCGCCTCGACCTATGCCGATCTGGAGTTCCTGTCGGGTTTCATCGCGCTGCGGCGGCTGAACGACCCGGAGACGGCGCTGAAGCATTTCAAGCATCTCCTCGCCGGGGTCAGGACCCCGATCAGCCTGGCGCGGGCGCATTACTGGATCGGCCGCGCGCAAGAGGCCGCGGGCCAGGACGGCAGTGCCAGCTACAAGGCGGCGGCGGTGCACCAGACCGCGTTCTACGGGCTTTTGGCCGCCGAACGGCTGGGCCTGTCGCTGGACAAGGGGCTTCTGGCCAAGCCGGGCACGCCGGACTGGCGGGGCGCGGGTTACGCGCAATCTTCGGTACTTGCGGCGGCGCAGGTGCTGCTCAAGGCGGGCAACCGGACGCTTGCCAAGCGTTTCCTGCTGCATCTCGCCGAAAGCCAGGACCAGACGGGCCTGGCGCAGATGGCCGACATGACGCTGGACTGGGGCGAGCCGCATCTTGCCGTGTTGATCGCAAAGCAGGCCGCCGAACGCGGGCTGATCCTGCCGCACGCCTATTACCCCGTGCCGGATTTCGTGCCGGATGGCTTGCAAGTCAGCCGCGCGCTGGCGCTGTCGATCTCGCGCCGGGAGAGCGAGTTCGACCCGGCCGCCCGGTCTTCCGCCGACGCCCGCGGACTGATGCAGGTCCTGCCCGGCACCGCGAAGCACATGGCGGAAAAGCTGGGCAAGCCGTTCGATGCGGCGAAACTGATCTCGGACCCCGCCTACAACGTCACCATGGGCGCGGCCTATCTGGCCGAGATGGTCGAGAAATTCGGCCCCTCCATCGCGCTTGTCGCCTCGGGCTACAACGCGGGCCCCCGCCGCCCCGAACGCTGGATGACCGAATTCGGCGACCCGCGCCGTCCGGATGTGGACGTGGTCGACTGGATCGAGACCATCCCCTTCGCCGAGACGCGGACCTATGTCATGCGCGTGGCCGAGGGGGTGGTAATCTACCGGGCCAAGCTGAAGGGCGCGGTCGGGCCGGTCAGGATCACCCAGGAGCTGAAGGGGTAGGTCAGGCTGCCGGTTGCCGCATCCGGCCGCAGCGCCTGTAGCGTCTGGACTAAGCCCCGGCCAGACCTTATCTGAACCGGATCATGGTGGCCAAGTCCGATCCCAACTCCAAACTCATCGCCGAGAACCGGCGGGCGCGTTTCGATTACCATATCGAAAGCGACCTCGAGGCCGGGATCATGCTTCTGGGCTCCGAGGTGAAGAGCCTGCGCCAGGGCGGGTCGAACATCGCCGAAAGCTATGCCAGCGTCGAGGGCGGCGAGCTGTGGCTGATCAACGGCTATATTGCCCCCTACCTGCAGGCCAAGACCTTCGGGCACGAGGAGCGCCGCCGTCGCAAGCTTCTGGTGTCGAAGAAGGAACTGTCGCGCCTATGGTCCGCCGTGGGGCGCGAGGGCATGACCATCGTGCCGATGAAAATGTATTTCAACGAGCGCGGCATCGTGAAGCTGAAGCTTGGCATCGCCAAGGGCAAGAAGCTGGCCGACAAGCGGGAAACCAGCGCCAAGCGCGACTGGGACCGGCAGAAGGCACGGCTGATGAAGCAGAACAGCCGCGACTGACCTGCACAAATCGAACATTTCTTGCCGGATTCCTCTGCTTCTGGCATTGTGACCGCTACCGGACAGCACGTTCGGGGGAAAAGCCGGGGCATCACGGGTGCGAAACCGGCAAAGTGGGAAAGGTATCTTCATGGGTATGGAACTGATCATCCAGATCATCGCGGGGCTTCTCGGCGGGAACGCTGCGGGGGCGGGGCTGAAGAACCTCAGCCTCGGCACTGCGGGCAACTCCGTCGCGGGTGCCGTGGGCGGTGGTCTGGGCGGCGTGTTGATGGGTATGCTCGGCGGTGACGCCGGGGCCGCGGCGGCCAACCTCGACATCGGCACCATCATCCAGTCGATCATCGGCGGCGGTGCCGGTGGCGCCGTGCTGACGGCGATCCTCGGGATGCTGAAGAAGGCCCTGGTGAAGTAACGCTCTGGCGCGGGGACCCTCAGGCCCCCGCGCCGCTTGCGCCTGCCCGGCGCGCGTGGATATATCCCGGTAACTCCGGGAGGCCGCACATGACCCCATCGCCGCAGGACGACCCCAAGACGCTGGTCTCGACCGACTGGCTGGCGAAACATCTGCGCGACCCCGACCTTCGCGTGCTGGACGCCAGCTGGTATCTGCCCGCGCAGAACCGCGACGCAAAGGCGGAGTATGAGGCGGGCCATATCCCCGGCGCGCGGTTCTTCGACATCGACGAGATTTCCGACCAGCGGTCCAGCCTGCCCCATATGGCCCCCCCGCCCGAGAAGTTCATCTCGCGCCTGCGGGCGATGGGCGTGGGCGACGGGCATCAGGTGGTGGTCTACGACGGCACCGGGCTGTTCAGCGCGGCCCGGGTCTGGTGGACCTTCCGGCTGATGGGCAAGACCGATGTGGCGGTGCTGGATGGCGGCTTTCCGAAGTGGAAGGCCGAGGGCCGCGAGATCGAGGACATGCCCCCGGTCATCCGCGACCGGCACATAACCACCAGCCGCCAGAACCATCTGGTGAAGGACGTGACCCAGGTCGCCCATGCCGCCAAGCTGGGCGAGGCCGAGATCCTGGACGCCCGCGCCGCCGCCCGTTTCCGTGGCGAGGCGCCGGAACCCCGCGCGGGGCTGCGGTCGGGACATATCCCGGGGTCGAAGAACATTCCCTTCGCCGAGGTGCTGAACCCGGATGGCACGATGAAATCACCCGCCGCGCTGCGCGAGGTGTTCGAGGCGGCCGGGGTGGACCTGAGGAAACCCGCGATCACCTCTTGCGGCTCGGGCGTGACGGCGGCGATCCTGTCGCTGGCGCTGGAGCGGGTCGGGCACCGGAACCATGCGCTCTATGACGGGTCCTGGGCGGAATGGGGCATGTATGACGATCTGAAGGTCGCGACGGGCGCCTGAGCGCGCTTGCCGCTGCATGCGCATTGTGGCACTGGGCTGGCGTCCAAACTCCCGGGAAATCCCATGCTTGAAACCCTGAATCCCCAGCCGCAGGACAAGATCCTGGCCCTTATCGCGATGTTCCGGGACGACCCCCGGACCACGAAGATCGACCTTGGCGTCGGCGTCTACAAGGACGCGACCGGCCTGACCCCGGTGATGCGCGCGGTGAAGGCGGCCGAGAAGAAGCTGTGGGAGGTGGAGACCACCAAGACCTACACCGGCCTTGCGGGCGAACCGGCCTACAATGCCGCGCTGGTGGACATGATCCTCGGGCCGGGCTTCGCCGACCGCGCGGCCTCGGTCGCCACACCCGGCGGGACCGGGGCGATCCGGCAGGCGCTGGAACTGATCAGGATGGCCAACCCGAAGGCACGGGTCTGGATGTCCGCGCCGACCTGGCCGAACCATCCCTCGATCGTGAAATACCTCGGCATGACGGGCGTCGAGTATCGCTACTTCGACACCGCCACCTCGGGCATCGACTTCACGGGACTGATGGAAGATCTGGAAGGCGTGGCGGCGGGCGATGCGGTGCTGCTGCACGGCTGCTGCCACAACCCGACCGGGGCAAACCTGTCCCCCGACCAGTGGGACCAGGTGATCGCGCTGCTGCAACGGAAGGGGGCGGTTCCTTTCGTCGACCTCGCCTACCAGGGCTTCGGCGACGGGCTGGAGGAAGACGCCGCCGCCACCCGCAAGATCGCCACCGCTTTCCCCGAGGTGCTTATCGCCGCCTCGTGCAGCAAGAACTTCGGCATCTACCGCGAACGCACCGGCATCCTGATCGCCCTCACCTCGCCCGACCGCAAGGCCGTGGTGCAGGGCAACCTGAGCTTCCTCAACCGGCAGAACTACAGCTTCCCGCCCGACCATGGCGCACGGCTGGTGACGATGATCCTGGAAGACGCCGCCCTTACCGCCGAGTGGAAGGCGGAACTGGAGGAGGTCCGCCAGAACATGCTTTCCCTGCGGAAGGCCCTGGCCGACGAGTTGCGCCGCGCCACCAATACCGACCGTTTCGACTTCGTCGCCCATCATCGCGGCATGTTCAGCCGCCTGGGCCTGACCGAAGCGCAGGTGAACCGGCTGCGGGAAGAGCATGGCATCTACATGGTGGGTGACAGCCGGATCAACATCGCCGGGCTGAACGCGAAGACCGTGCCGGTGCTGGCCGCAGCTATCGCGCAGGTGATCTGACGCATCATGCTGGCCGTCCTGCTCTCGATTGCGGCGGCGGCCTGTTTCGCGCTGGGGTCGATGCAGGTCGACAGCGTCTCGCGGCAGGTCAGCGCCTTGCAACTGGTCTTCTGGCAGATGCTGTTCGCCTGCCTGATGACCGCCACCGTCGGGCTGGCCGTGGGCGGCTGGACCACGCTGGGCGCGCAGGAGCTTGGCTGGCTGACGGCTTCTTCGGCGGCGGCGGTGATGGTCGGCGGGCTGACCTATATCGCCGCGATCAAGATGATGGGACCAAGGCTCTTCGCGCTGTTCTTCACGCTTTCGGCGCCCTTCGCGCTGGCCCTGGGCTACCTGTTCCGGGGCGAGACTGTGACCTGGCTGCAAGCGGGCGGCGTGGTGCTGATCCTTGCAGGCATCGTGCTGGCGATCCTCGGCCCGCGCAGCGATGACGGCAAGGCCCGGACGCGGGCGCTGGGGCTGGGCACGGCGCTTGGCCTCGTCACCGCCCTGTCGCAGGCCCTGGGCAATCTCTTCGCCCGTCCCGCCATGCTGGCCGGGACCGAACCATTCACCGCGATTGCCGTGCGGTCGGGACTGGGGGCGCTGTTCTTCCTTTTGCTTCTTACCCTGCCCCGCTGGCGCCCCACCACGCCGCTTGGGGGTGCCGACGCGCGCAAGATCGGACTGTCGGCGCTGAGCGGGATGTTCCTTGGCATGTCGCTCCTGATGGCGGCGCTGGCCCGTGGCGATGTCGGCATCGTCAGCACCCTGTCTTCGACCACGCCGATCCTGATCCTGCCCATGGTCTGGGTGGTGACAAGGCGGCTGCCCGGTCCTGCCGCCTGGATCGGGGCTGTGTTGGCGGTGGCGGGGACCGGACTGATCAGCGCGACCAGCTGAAGCTTGGCAGGCCCCCGGGCTCCGTGCTTGACTGTGCGGCAAACCGGGGGGACGTAATGGGCAAGGCGGCGAAGCGGATCACGGCTGAAGAAGCGGCAGCACTGGTCCGGCCCGGCATGTGGCTGGACTACGGCGCGATCCTCGGCCAGCCCGACGCCTTCGACGCGGCGCTGGCCGCGCGGCTTGGTCCCCTGACTGACATCCGCTTCCGCTCCGTCCTCACCGCCCGCCCCCGCGCGGTGCTGGAGGCGGACCCGGACGGGAAGCATGTCCACTGGTTCTCCACCCATTTCTCGGGCTACGACAGGCGCAAGCATGATGCGGGCATGGCGCATTACCTGCCGGTCAACCTGGGCGAGGTGCCGGACTATTACCGCCGTTTCATCGAGCCGCCGGATATCGTGGTCTTCAAGACCACGCCGATGGACGAGCGGGGGTTCTTCAACTTTGGCCCGAATGTCCTGTGGATGCGGGCGCTGGTGGAGCGGGGAAAAGTGGTGATCGTCGAGGAGACGCCGACCCTTCCCTATGTCATGGGCGAAGGGACCGGGCTGCATGTGTCAGAGGCCGACTACATCATCCCCGGCCATGACACGCCGATGGCCGAGCTGCCGAAGGCCGCCGCGACCGAGGTCGACAAGGCGGTCGCCCGGCTGATCGCGGCGGAGGTGGAGGACGGCTCCTGCCTCCAGATCGGAATCGGGGGAATGCCGAATGCGGTCTGCTCGCTTCTGGCCGAGAGCCCGGTTTCGGATCTTGGCATCCACACCGAGATGATGACCGACGGGATCGTCGACCTGTATAGGGCCGGGCGGATCACGGGGGCGAAGAAGCAGCTGAACCCGGGAAAGATGGTCTGTACCTTCGCCCTCGGCGCGCAGTATCTGTATGACTTCATCGACCGGAACCCGGAGGTGGAGTTCCACCCGGTCGACTACACCAACCTGCCGCACATCATCATGCAGAACGACCGTGTGGTGTCGATCAACAACACGACGCAGGTCGACCTTCAGGGGCAGGCGGCGTCGGAGACGGACGGGTTCCGGCATATCTCGGGCACCGGGGGGCAGCTTCAGTTCGTGCGGGGCGCCTATGGCAGCCGGGGCGGGAAAAGCTTCATGTGCCTTGCCTCGACCTACGACAAGAAGGGCGAGCGGCGGAGCCGGATCGTGACGGCGCTGACGCGGGGCAACGTGGTGACCACGCCCCGGACGGACATCATGTATGTGGTGACGGAGTACGGAATGGCGAACCTGAAGGGACGGTCGATCGCCGAACGGGCCCGGGCCTTGATTTCCATCGCCCACCCGGATTTCCGCGAGGGGCTGGAGCGGGACGCCTACGAGCACCGGCTGATCCCGCGGGGGTTCTTCTGATGCCACGGGGCTGCTAGCGGCTGGCCCGCCACGCCGCCAGCAGCCCGGCGGCGGCGATCAGGGCCATGCCTGCGAAGGCCAACGCGTCGGGGAGCTGGTGGAATACCAGCCAGCCGAGGAGCGTCGCGAAGGCGATATGCATGTAGTTGACCGGCGCGAGGGTAGAGGCCGGCGCCTCGCGGTAGGCGGAGGTCAGGAGCAGGTGGCCGAGGGTCGCGCAGGTGGCGTAGACCAGCACCAGCCCGGCATCGGGAGCATCCGGCCAGAGCGGGACGCCGAGGGCGAGGGTCATGCCGATGGACAGAATCGATCCGACCAGCGCGGTGTGGAAGAGAAGCGCCATTGTCGTCTCGGTCCGGGTCAGGATGCGGGTCAACAGGTGGTATCCACTGCCGAGGACGGCGTTCAGCAGGCAGAGCGCCACGCCCCAGGGGTCGAGCCCGCTGCCGGGGCGGGCGATGAGAAGGACCCCGGCGAAGCCCAGTGCCGCGCAGACCCAGCCCAGGGCGCTGACCCTCTCGCCCAGGATCGGGCCGGAGGCGAGCATCAGGAGGACCGGGGTGATGTAGATGATCGCCACCGACTCGGCCACCGGCATCACCTTGAGCGCAAGGAGCATGGTGATGGTGGCGAAGGCCAGGAAAAGCCCGCGCAACAGGACGAGGCCTGTGCGCCGGGTCCGCCAGACGGCGCTGCGGTGGCGGGGCCACATCGTGATCAGGACGAGAACCAGGTTGATCAGGTAACGCGCCGAGAGGATCAGGGTGGCGGCGTAGAGCATCGAGAGATGCTTCCCGAGCGTGTCACCCGCCGCGAAAAGCAGCGTCGCGGCCACGACCAGCGCCACGCCTTTCAACGGATTGCCTTCGGGATGCATCGGGTCTCCTCGCGGGGCGGAGCCTAGACCGGGGCGACAGCGAGGGGAAGGGCGGGCGGCGCCGAGGCCGCCACGCGTGGCGCGGGAAGACCCGCCAAGAATTCCAGTGGGTTGGCTGTGCGCATTCATCAACGGTTAACCGGCAATCACCGCGCATGTGGCGGCGGGAGGGCAGCGGTCGGCCAGATAAAACGGCCCGCTGAGGGAAATCCCGCGGGCCGTTGGTTTTGGTGGCAGGCCGGGAGGAGGTGGCCTGCCGCCCTGTCGAACCTCAGCTGTGGTAGGCCTGTTCGCCGTGGCTGGTGAGGTCCAGCCCTTCGCGCTCGGCGTCGACCGGAACCCGCAGGCCCAGGACCATATCCACCACCTTGTAGAGCACCGCTGAAACCACGCCGCACCAGATCACGGTGATCGCCACGGCAAGGATCTGGGTGCCGACCTGCGCGCCCATGGTCACGCCCTCGGCATAGCCCTGCCCGCCGAAGCCAGAGGCCGCCAGGACGCCGGTGCCGATGGCGCCGATGATCCCCGCGACGCCGTGGATGCCGAACACGTCGAGGCTGTCGTCATAGCCGGCTTTCACCTTGACCACGGCGACGAAGTAGTAGGCCACCAGCGAGGCAATGGCCCCAAGGACGATGGCCCCGACCGGCCCGACCGCACCCGCTGCCGGGGTTACTGCCACGAGGCCCGCGATGATGCCCGAGGCCGCACCCAGCGCCGAGGATTTGCCGCGGATCAGCTTCTCGGCCAGGAGCCAGGCGACCGTCGCGCCCGCCGTCGCAGTGAAGGTGTTGATCACCGCCAGCGTCGCCAGCGTACCTGCCCCCAGCGCCGAGCCCGCGTTGAAGCCGAACCAGCCGACCCAGAGCATCCCCGCACCGGCCATGGCGAGCGGCAGCGAATGCGGCGCCATGTTGTCCTTGCCGTAGCCGGTGCGCTTGCCCAGCATGAGCGCGCCGACCAGCCCCGCGATCCCGGCGTTGATGTGCACCACCGTGCCGCCCGCGAAGTCCAGAACCCCCCAGCCGAAGAAGAGGCCGTTTGCGTCCCAGGCCATGTGGGCGATGGGGAAGTAGACGAATGTCACCCAGAGCACCGAGAAGAGCACCGCCGCGCCGAACTTGATCCGTTCGGCGAAGGCGCCGACGATCAGCGCCGGGGTGATGGCCGCAAAGGTCATCTGGAAGGCGATGAACAGGTATTCCGGGATCGTCCCCGCCTCGGACGAGGCGTCGACGCCCTTCAGGAACAGCTTGCCGAAGCCGCCGAAATAGGCGCTTTCCGAGCCGCCGAAGGCAAAGGAATAGCCGTAGACCACCCAGACGATCATGATCGTGGTGGCGATGCCGGTGACCTGCACCAGCACCGACAGCATGTTCTTGGCGCGCACGAGCCCGCCGTAGAACAGCGCCAAGCCCGGCAGGATCATGAACATGACCAGCACGGTCGCCACGATCATCCAGGCGGTGTCGCCGGTATCCAGCCCCGAGACCGGGGTCACCACTTCGGCCACTTCGGCCACGGCCTCGGTGGTCTCCTGCGCCCAGGCGGGCAGGCTGGCGAGAAGCGCGGCAGAGAGCGCGCCGAGGCCAGCGAGTTTCGCATTCATCTTCATGTCAGGTGTTCCCCTCTTCCCCGCCGGTCACAGCGCGTCGTCATCGGTTTCGCCGGTGCGGACCCGCACGGCGTGCTCTACGTCGAGGACGAAAATCTTTCCGTCGCCGATCTTGTCGGTCTTGGCAGCCTTCTGGATGGTCGTGACCACCTGGTCGGCCAGGGCGTCGGCCACGACGATCTCGAGCCGGACCTTCGGCACGAAGTTCACGGCATACTCCGCGCCACGATAAATCTCGGTGTGGCCAGACTGGCTGCCGAACCCCTTGATCTCGGTCACCATCATGCCCCTCACCCCGATTGCGGTCAGCGCCTCGCGGACCTCGTCGAGCTTGAACGGCTTGATTGCTGCAATGATGAGCTTCACCTTCTGTCCCCTCGTTCCGTTGCATCAGGGCGCACCCTTCGAAGGGAATGAGGCGGTCGAATGCTGCACCTGCACAAGAAACGGACAGGGGCGGAGGCGGCAGAAGCGCCGCGAAGTGCACAATTTCTGCACTTCGCAGGACTGATGCCCAATTCTTGAGCGGCAAAGCGATGCGAATCGTGGTCTGCCCGACTTCGCTTTTCAGGAAATCCGGGCTATGGTCGCCGCCAAACGGGCCCAAAGCAGGCCCAGCTCACGAGTGGCAGAGCAGGCATGGCAGCGAAAGACCGGGGGCGCGGCCCCCTTGTAGCGGACAGACGGTATACTTCCTCGCGCGGGGCGGGCCAGGGCGGCTCGGGCGGCGGGCCGAGGAAACCTGCGCCGCCGAAAAGCACGAAGGCCCCCCGCAAGCGCAGCCGGACACCCCGGCCCCGGCGGCAGCACGGGCTGGTGATCGGGCTGATCCTGACGGTCTGGCGGGTGCTCTGGGGCATCGCCTGGCGGGCGACGGCAATCGGTGCGCTGCTCTATGGCGGGGTGGTCTGGTATTTCTACGCGCAGCTTCCCGAGGTCGCCGATCTGATCGACGGGCGGGCGCGGGGATCGGTCACGATGCTGGACCGCGACGGCGAGGTCTTCGCCTGGCGGGGTGAGACCTTCGGGGGCATGGTGACGGCGGACAGCGTCTCGCCCTGGCTGCATGACGCGGTGGTGGCGACCGAGGACAAGCGATTCTACTGGCATTTCGGCATCTCGCCGCGCGGCATCGCCAGCGCGATCCGCATCAACCTGGCCGAGGGACGGGGTGCTTTCGAGGGCAACGGCGGGTCGACCATCACCCAGCAGACGGCCAAGCTTCTGTGCCTGGGGGTGAAGTGGGATCCGAAGCAGTGGAAGTCGGAGGCGGAATACGAGAAGGACTGCCGCAAGGGCGGCATGTGGCGGAAGATCAAGGAAGTGCCTTTCGCGATGGCAATGGAGGCGAAGTATTCCAAGAAAGACATCCTGACGATCTACTTCAACCGGGCCTATCTGGGCGCGGGCGCGCGCGGCTTTGAGGCTGCGGCACAGCGCTATTTCGGCAAATCGGCGAAGGATGTCAGCGTGGCGGAAGCGGCGATGCTGGCGGGCTTGCTGAAGGCACCCTCGACCTACGCGCCGACCGCAAGCATGGAGCGCGCGCGGACCCGGGCCGCGGTGGTCATCGGGCTGATGGAGGAGCAGGGCTACCTGACCAAGGCCCAGGCTGACGACGCACGGGCCAATCCGGCGGTGCTGTCGAAGGCGGCGAAGCAGAAGGCGGGCGGCTATTTCGCCGACTGGGTGATGGAGACGACGCCGGACTATCTGGCGCGCGACACCACCGAGGACGTGGTGATCGAGACGACGCTGGACCAGGACCTGCAGAAGAAGGCCGAAGAGGCTTTGGCCTGGGTCTTCGAGAACAAGGTCAAGGATGGGTCCAAGGCGCAGGCCGCCATCGTGGTGATGAGCGCGGACGGCGCGGTCAGGGCGATGGTGGGCGGGCGGAACCTGCCCAATGCGGGCGACTTCAACCGGGCGACGCAGGCGCTGAGGCAGACGGGGTCGACCTTCAAGCCCTTCATCTACGCCGTGGCGATGGACCTAGGCTACAGCCCGATGGACTATGTCGAGGACACGCCGATGTGCATCTACACGGCGG